>JAKADF010000445.1 GCA_021820805.1 Bacillota bacterium | reverse complement strand
AAGGGGGAGCTAAAAAGGTCATCATTTCTGCTCCAGCCAAGAATGAAGATGTAACCATTGTGATGGGCGTTAATGACACTGTATATGATCCTGATAAACATCACGTTATTTCGAACGCGTCATGCACGACCAACTGCCTTGCACCAGTTGCGAAAGTGATTGACGAAGCTTTTGGCATCGAACGCGGCCTGATGACGACCGTACACTCCTACACCAATGACCAAAAGATCTTAGATTTGCCGCATAAAGATATGCGTCGTGCCCGTGCTGCAGGTTTATCCATTATTCCAACTTCAACGGGTGCGGCTAAAGCTGTTGCTTTAGTTCTTCCACATTTGAAAGGTCGTCTAAACGGAATGGCTATGCGTGTTCCGACTCCGAATGTTTCAGTTGTTGACTTAACAGCGGAACTAAAAAGGCCAGCGGATGCTGCTAAGGTGAATGATGCACTCAAAGAGGCAGCACAAGGGTCTTTAAAAGGCATTCTCGAATACTCTGATGAACCGCTCGTATCGCGTGATTACAACGGAGACCCACATTCCGCAATCGTAGACGGGTTGTCAACTATGAATGTGGATGACAAGTTCATCAAAGTGATTGCGTGGTATGATAATGAGTGGGGCTATTCGAACCGTATTGTCGATTTAGCCGCTTTTGTTGGAAAAAAACTTCCTGTTAGTGCAAAGTAAATCAAATTGATAGCACAGTATGTATTTGTTAAATCGGTTGGCGTGCCCATTTCCAGGGGGCACGCTATTTTAATTATTATAGAGGATTACCTTGAACTCCACAAAACCCGCTTACTCTGTTCTTTCGCGCAACAATCCCTGTACCACAGAAGCAATAAAGATAACAACAAACACAACCACGATTACAACAAAAGACATTGCTAGAATTTGATCTAAGCCTCCAGATGAAAATTGCACCCATAAGTCGACTGGCAGCGTGTATGGATGATAAGCCATAATCATGGTTGCGCCAAATTCACCGATTGCTCGCGTGAAAGTCAGCAGAGCTCCGACAAAAATTGCTGTTTTAGCAAGAGGGAGAGATACGTACCAAAATTCGTCCCATATGCCGCCGCCGAGCTCCCGTGTAACATCCCAAAGCTGTTTTGGAATTTCTGAAAATCCAGCCTTCGCTGCAAAAATTAAAAATGGACTTGTGATATAAGTCTGCGCCAGGACAATTCCTAGAAAATGATTCGTAAGACCGATGTTCGCAATTGAAAATAAACGCCCAATCGGTGTATAAGGACCGTACAAGTTAAACTGTGCAATTCCTCCGACAATCGGCGGCAACAACACCGGCAAGAGCAAAATCCCTTCTAAAATTCGCGACATGGGAACTCGCCTTGTCGCCAGAATGAACGCGGTTGGAAGGCCAAAGAGAAGTGACAATAATGTTGACGTGAGCGCACTTTCCAAAGAAACGTAAATTGAATTTTGAAAATCAGGATCAACCAAAATGTGATGAACGGACATGAGGCTGGTCCCTGACAAAAGACGAGCTACGGGTGCTGCAATATATAGAATGGGAAGAATGGCACATGCGATTAACAAAGATTGAAATAAAGATTTGCTAGACAAAAGGGTGTCCTCCAGCATGATTACATACCTAGGTGCTTGATTGGTATATCCTAAGAACCATTTCATGCACCCATATAGACCTTAACATAGAACAAAGAAAAAAGGCTGTGCCTAAGAGCATTACTGATGCTTAGGCATAGCCCTTATCACATGGTTACAAATTACCATGTGCAATCTCTGCAATTATGCTAATTTAACGGATAATAGTTTGGTCGCGATTCGGGCCAACAGAGATATATTGAATCTTTACACCACCCCATTTTTCTACTTGCTCAATAAAGTGCTGTGCTGCAGCAGGAAGGTCCGAGTATGATTTGCAATTTGTCAGATCTTCATTCCAGCCGTCCAGCATTTCATAGATTGGATTCACGCGTTCCAATTGGTATGCTGGAACAGGCATGTCGTAAACTTTGCCGTCAAGTTCGTAACCTGTGCAGACACCAATTTTCCCCAGTCCACTCAGTACATCAATTTTCATCATTGCAAGCTCAGTGTAGCCGTTAATCCAAGCACCGTATTTAAGAGTCGGGATATCGAGCCAGCCGCATGTGCGTTTGCGTCCGGTAGTTGCTCCAAATTCTTGGCCCTTGTTTTGCAAAAATTCACCAATCTCGTCTGTGAGCATGGTTGGGAAAGGACCAGCACCGACAGCAGTTGTGTAAGCTTTCGTAATACCTGTGACTCGCATGGATGCCGTAGGAGGAATTCCTGCACCTGCCAGTGTCCCGCCGGAGATTGGGGAAGAAGATGTGACAAACGGATACACGCCCCAATCTAAATCACGCATGATACCGAGTTGGCCTTCGAGCAACACGTGTTTGTTTTCTGCAACTGCTGCTTGCAAAATCGGTATTGTGTCTTGAATGTATGGAAGCAGAATTTCTCTTGCCTCGCATAATTCACTCCACATTTCTTCAAATGTGCCAAAGCCCTGAAGAGCCGGGATACGAGTAGTTTTTGCTTCCCAAGCAGCCTTGAGACGAGTCTCAAATCGTTCTAAATCTCTCATTTCGCCAATTTGGATACCAAAACGTCCAACTTTATCTTGATAAGTTGGGCCAACACCTTGTAAGGTTGTACCAACTTTTTTAGATCTCATTTGTTCTTCGAATTGATCTTGCCAAATGTGGTAAGGGAGAACAATGTGCGCACGTTCGCTGATTATCAGTTTGTCTGTTTGGATGCCAGCATTTTGGAGAACCGTTAATTCTTCCACAAGCCGCATCGGATGCACAACAACCCCGGCTCCAAGGATACAAGTTGTCGATGGATTAAAAATTCCAGATGGAACAAGATGGAGCGCAAATTTTCCGTGCTCATTGACAATCGTATGTCCAGCATTTGCACCTCCTTGATAGCGAATGACAACATCCGCTTGAACAGCAAAATAATCAACCATTTTCCCTTTACCTTCGTCGCCATATTGTGCGCCGACAACTGCATGTATCATAAATTTAGCCCCTCCTCTGAATTACGTCCGTCTTTAAGTGTACTTAGGCTATTCTTATGTGTAAAATGAATTTATCGTATGTTTTAAATACTAAACACGTATATGTAATTTGCAGAGAAAAGAGCAGTGAATATGCATGATGTCTATGTACCATTCATTCGTTGCAATTGTAGAAAATGAAACCCTTGTTTCAGCCGCGAAGTTCCTGCATACTACACAGCCGACGCTTACGAGACAGCTTCAGCAAATGGAAGCTGAATTTGGTGTTCAATTTTTCGATCGCATTGGTAAAAAGCTAGTTCTCAATCGTGCGGGGGAACTCGTTTACCAGTATGCGAAGCAATTTGTCACCATGGAAAATCGAATGCAAGATGAACTTGCGATATTCATGAATCCAGAAGTCGGAGCAGTTCGAATTGGTGCAGGGCTCACGCCTTCTATTTATCTATTGCCCCAATTGTTCGCACTATACAGAGAGAAACATCCATTTGTTCAGTTTCAAGTCCGT
>JAKADF010000444.1 GCA_021820805.1 Bacillota bacterium | reverse complement strand
TACGTCTATCATATCTTTAATGCCAATTGGAATACCTAGAAGCGAATCATTACTGTCGGAACTCCACGTGACATTCTGATTACTCAGCTCCCGTATATTTCTGAAAGAATCGTTTTCAATATAAAGAAATGCTTTAACAAGCGGCTCCCATGCGTGTATTTGTTGTTCTGTGTGATCCGCTAATTCCGCTAAAGAAAGTTGACCACTCTTCAACATGGAGATGGCTTCCAACATCGTCATAGAATCCAATATTGTATCTCCTCCTTAAGGTTCTAAATCACAGGAATTAAGAGAATCGACAAACCAAACACTATAAACCCAATAATAAATGCAATCACTGTAAAGCCCATCATGTCGCGAACACCTAGTTTTGCGAGTGCTAATACTGGCAATGCCCAAAATGGTTGGATCATATTTGTTACCTGTTCACCCATTGCAACAGACATGGATAGTTTTCCAAGGTATGCATTGGAAGTTAAATGCATGGCTTTGGCTGTCTCGATTGCCACGGGGCCTTGCACACCCCAGTGTCCACCACCGGAAGGCACAAACAAAGCAATGATTAGAGACCCTATATAGTTTAAGAAGGGAAGTGTATATACATTTGCACCCTTGACAAGAGCTCCTGAAATCACCGTTTGTAGTGCTGGTACATCCTTTGCAGGAGAATATGCCATGAGCGTCATAATGCCCCCATAAAGAGGATACTGCAGGATTAAACTCCCACTTGTCTTTGCAGATTCATAAAATGCACGTATGAAGCGAATTGGCGTCCAATGTAACAATAAGCTGAGTGTTGTAAATAGCATAATAACTGAGCCAATGTTCAAGGCAAATCCGGACATGACAAAGTAAGCCAGCCCAGCCAAACCGAAAACAACATTTAGGATCCATGCATTTTCTAATTTTTCAGCAAATGTTAAGCGGTCACTTTGCATTACAGTCGCCCGCTGTTTCCGTAAGCGATTCCATTGAAGGAATGCGAGTTTCGGTTGGTGCCATAAATTTGAGCGCTATTGGTATAACAATCAAGGTCACTAATACGGGCAGCCAGCTATATACCTGAAAAATTGAATGATTAAATTGGACCGTCTGATGCGTTACTTTGTAGATAATGTTCAAACTGCTTTTTGGATCTGTGTTCGCAAGTGCAATTGAGCTAGAAAAACCATTCGTCCACACAATGTACCCCATATATCCGGCTGCCACGATATATCCAAAATGAATATTATTACGAAGCTTCTTTGCAATTTCCTTAGCTACGATAACCCCAACCACAAGGCCAAGTCCCCAATTTAAGAGGGAAGCTACACCAGCTGTAAGGAAGCACGTAATTGCTGCTTGTACTTGATTCTTTGGAATCGAAGCAAGACGCTGTAATCCTTTTTGCACTAGAGGAGCTTGAGCGAGTGTATAACCGGTAACCAGAATGAGAATCATCTGAAGTGCAAAAGTAAATATATTTTTGTCACCCCAAACCCCGCTATACCATGCTTTCGTCATTCCTCCAAGACTCGAGCCTGGCACTAGAATAAAGTCAAGAATTACAACAATGATTGTTAATATCAGTGCAAAAATATACGGATCGGGCATAAATCGCTGAACGTAAGCGACACAAAAATCCGTAAATTTTCTAATCATACATTCTACACCTCCACAATTGTCTTCTGTCGACAATCGATAATTTTCGAACTATTAAAAAGTTTAAATATTTTGTGTGATTTGTCAATATTTTTTCACAAATGCATTTAGTACCACATCATAGTTTTAATAGGTCAAATCACGCGAAGCGCTTTAAGTGCGGCTTGCTTTGGCAGCACAAATCAAAATGGTATGCCGCCCGAACGGCATACCATTTTGTATACTGAGGCGAGAGGTACTGGGTTTCTGTGAAAATACTAGCTTACAATAAATGCTTCTTTTTCTACTTTGCCTTTTGTTACAAGATAGTAGAGGGGAGCTGATATGGCGAGTCCGATGATCCATGAAATATCCGCTCCGCCCATCGCTTTTGCCAAAGGCCCTACATAAAATGTGGTGTTCATGAACGGTATCTCTACGAGAATTCCAATTGCGTATACAAGCAAAGTCAGCCAATTGAACCTGCCGTATATTCCATCGAGTTTGAAAATATCTGCAACGCTGTATTTGCCGTTTCGGACAAAGTAGAAATCAACGAGGTTAATAGATGTCCACGGAATCAGGAAATAAGCCAGGAAAAGAATAAAGTTAGTGAAATTTTCGAGGAAGTTACCCTCACCTGCAATTGCGAGAACGGTTCCGATAAGCGCCATCAATGTAACAAACATGAAACGTTTGCCCCGTGTTACCTTGATGTCGATAATCGCCTGCGTACAAGTCGTGATCGACATAAATGCTCCGTATAAATTGAGCACGTTTACGCCAATGATGCCTAGCACAATAATTAAATACATCAGGATAGTGAACCCGCCCTTACCAAACAACTGTGCAACATTCACACTGGAATTATCAAGGAACTTCGGAATGCCAAGGGTCAGTATGACACCGAGAATCATCATCCATGCTGTACCAATCACGGTTCCCAAATAGCTGTAAATAAACGTTTTTTGCACGGATGTATCTTTCGGCATATAGCGCGAGTAGTCTGCGACATAAGGTGCATAAGCAATCTGCCATGTTACGACGATTGTTAAGGTGAGGAAAATCATTGGCCATTTGGCGTGACCGAGCGTCCAGCTTCCGGCTGGCATCGGAAGCGAAAGGGCTTTGATGGTCACAAAAATAAAGACGATTGTAAAGAGGACAGACAGCCATCGTTCAACTGCATGAATGAGGTCATATCCAACAACGGTAACGATGAGTGTCAAGATGCTAAGTATAATGATTGACCAGTCCATATTTACACCTGGTGCCAAGCCGGTCAGGGCCTGTGCTCCAAGCACACCGCTGCTCGCAAAAAAGCCTACATACATCAAAATGACAATAATAAGCGGCAAAATCGCGCCAATCACGCCGAACTGAGCTCGGCTCTGAATCATCTGCGGAATGCCAAGTTTTGGCCCTTGTGCCGAATGGTATGCCATAAAGATGGCACCAATCAGGTTGCCGAGAACTATGACAATCAGGCTCCAGGCCAAATTTAGTCCAAGCACAACCGCCAAGCCGCCTGTAACAAGCGGCGTAAGCTGCATATTAGATGCAAACCAGACGGTGAACAGATTAATGATATGACCATGCCGCTCGCCTTCTGGGATAAAGTCAATGCTATGCTGTTCGACCTGCATATTCGCTTCCCTCCCGAAAATATAGTTTGATGTTAGTTGATAGAATGCTATGTTGTGCTGAATATTCAGTTATTTATTTGCGAGTTGAGAACCGTTGCAGTTGTGCCCTACTGCTTCTTTCTTCCCGCTGCCAGCAGGGCAAGAAACTCAAATACCATCGTTGCACCTGCGAGTGCGGTTACTTCTGTCGGATCGAGACTTGGCAATACTTCTACCACATCAAATCCGACAAAGTTCAGCCCTGCAAGTTGGCGTAAGAGATTTTGCGCTTCAAACGTTGTAA
>JAKADF010000443.1 GCA_021820805.1 Bacillota bacterium | reverse complement strand
TCGCCGGTGATGGAATGCCTGTGTAAACAGCAGCTCAAATCCGCAGAAGAGACTTTGTTCCTATCGGGAGCAGGGCATTGGCCAGTGCTCCTGCAATTGCAAGTTCTCGCAACCAGACTGCGACATTGGTTGGGACAGTTACCGAAATCGCTTTTTCTTCGGATTTCACCTGTGTAGCTTTGTGGCTGCGGACAGCCCCTACGACCTACCGGTCTACCCTAGGTTACAACGGGCATCTCGACACGACGCCACATCTTGGGTGGTCAGCACCCGTGAGTCTAGGGCACACTTGCATGAATATACCTAGGATAGGGTTCTACTTGATGCTGCACATGACACGATGGAAGTTTTACCAGTTGCAGAAACCAAGATAGATATCATTTACCAGTATATAGGTTAATATGTAAGCCCCCTTATATTCATCAATTTCCGGATTGTTTAAGTGTCGCGGAACTGGAGTAAGAATTCTTCTTCGCAATCATGGTCGAAAACAACACCATGTACAGAACTCCTGAAACAATCAGTCCGATAATCCAGGAAATATCTCCGCCGTTGAGCATCTTAGCGATCGGGCCTTCATATATCGCCGAATTCATGAATGGCAATTCGGCAGCAAATCCAACAAAATATGTTAGAATGGCTAATCCATTAAAGCGTCCATATCTACCATTAGGGATAAAGATTTCGGCAATATCATAATTTCCATGCCGGAGAATATAGTAATCACTCAAATTGATAGCTGTCCAGGGCACTAAAAAGTCGATCAATAGAGTGAGGAAGTTTTCGAAACTTGCTAATAGATTACTTTGTGCCAAAAAGGCGAGATAGGTTCCAACAATAATTACCGGGATAATAAACCACGCGCGGAGTACAAAAGTTGGTTTCATTTTTTTTGCGAAAGTAGTCACAATCGTCATCGACGACATTGCACAGCCGTAAATGTTCAAGTTATTGATGCTCATGACACCAAACGCTGAAGCAAGTAACAACAACCCAACAAACCATGAACCAAGGTGCTGTCCCAGTGCGACAAATCCCGCCAATGGGTCCGAATTTGGGGCCTCTGCCTGGATAACGGCACCAAGAATCATCATCCACGCGTTGGATAACACGATTGCCAGGTACGAATACCAGAATGTTGACGATATAGTTGTTTTTTCAGGTAAGTAACGAGAGTAATCCGCGACATATGGAGCATATCCAAGCGTGTTAATGACCGCTAGCGAAATGGTAAGTAGGAATGGGCCTAAGACAAATCCACTATGCGCGGCCTGGTGGTGAGCAGTAGTTAGGTGGGGCCCAAACAGTAACAGCCCTGTTACTATCACAAAAACAACAACAAACAGGTAGGACATCCATCGATTGAATTTGTGAATCACATTATAACCGGCCAGCGTTAACAACGCTTCGGCAACCGAACTGAGGATAATACCTGTAGAAACCGAAGTATGGAATAAACGAGAAATAGCTTCTGCCCCAATCACAGCACCAGCTGCATAGAACCCAAGATACATCACCACAACCATGATGAGAGGGATGACAGCACCATAAAAGCCAAATTGGGCACGACTTTGAATCATCTGTGGGATTCCCAGGTGCGGGCCTTGAGCCGAATGATAGGCCATAAAAATAGAACCAAAAATCGACCCTATCACAATACCTACCACAGCCCACCATAAATTAAAGCCTGGTACAATGGCAATCAACCCTGTCGCAGCAACAACCATCTGAGCATTAGCACCAAACCAGAAAAAAAACAAATCGGACGGCTTGCCATGACGAAGATGATGAGGGATAAAGTCGATACTGTGCTTCTCTACTAAAAAGTTCTGGCCATCAGCAGACATTTTACACCATCCTTTTTTATTGAAATCTCATTACTTGATATACAGCTGTCTCGAAACATCGGCAAATATTTCACAGCCTGTTTCGGTAACACGAAATGATTCACTGATTTCCATACCATAATCATCTCCGAGGGATAATTTAGGCCTATGCATAACCAGCTGTGACCCTTTCCTGTACCCGTTTTTCTCGATCACGTTACGCCAAGCCTGCTCTATGTCTCCATAGGTCACACCACCGAACCGCATCCAGTGCCGTCCCCAGCCCTTCGACAACTACGTTCGTCAAGTCCAGCACCTTTGCTTGTAGCGCACCCATAACTACGGTTCGTGCGATAAGCAAATGATAGCGCTTACCAGAACTCAATAATGACCGTATCACCTGTTTTGTGTTTTGTAGTGCTCTCTCACTAGGTGATATGGAACAATTGCTCTTGGTGCCAAATGGCATTGAGGCCACGATTGCTGGATAATCTTCAGCAAACTCCTCTGTACCGACAATTTGAGTATGATAAATTTTCTCGGCAACGTCACATTCACGTTCTCCACCCTGAATTAAATCTACCGCTTGGCGTATTGCATTGAACACATCACACCGGCCTTACACATCAAAGGGATCTCTTTATCAGACTTTACAATGCGTACATAATTGACCAGTAGTGTTGCATCAAAAAAATCCGCATTCGCCAGACCCACCTGAGTTTTCGCCACACATTGCTCTAAAGTAATAAGCATCTTTTTCAATGCCAATCCTTTTTGCTCGATTGTTGCTTTTGCCTCAAAAAATCCGCACAAAATCCATTAGATGTTTTGTATCCGAATGAATGTGTTTGTCTGGGTACGGCACAATGTTCTCGTGATTCAAAAATGAAGTATGTTTGGCACCGTTTGCAATCTTGCGCCCTTCCATTCCAGTATGGCTGTTCTTCGTCGGTCAAAATGACCAGCATCTGCTGTACATAAAAAGCCCCCCATCATAGCGGCTCAAAAAATTAGTGTTTACTGGGTCTGTGACCAATAAAACGTCTATGCCCTTGTTGGACATACTCTCTTTTGTCTTTCGTAGCCGACTATTATGATTCGGAAGAGAGATTTCGCCAACCTCCTCTCAGACTTCGTGTAAAACACCCTCATACCCATTCGCACATTCAACGCTGATTTCTGACCACGTCTAGAATGAGTATTTCGTCAATTCTTCGATTGATGCTGAGATCATACACTACCATTTAAGCAGTGGACTATTCGGCATTTTGTATGAAAGTAATATCTCTAATGTAGTCCTTGTGTATAATTTACAGAAGACTCCTCCAACTAAATGGGTTGTTTATTAGTAACTCTGTATGAACAGTCAGAGAAAAATTGGTTCACTTTGCATGTTGACGGCCGATCACCTTTTCGTTGTATTCTGACGTTATAAAACTGAGATATATTTGGGGGCATGTGTTTTGACGCAATTAGCGAATACCATCACATACCGAGATATAAAGCTAAGTGATGTTTGGCAAGCTCGGCAACGAATCCATTCATTTGTTAGATGGACCCCGACTGTCCGTTCCAATTCATTATCATTGCACGTCTCCAATGATTGTTCCATCTATTTAAAATTAGATAACCTCCAAGATATTGGCGCTTTTAAAGTCAGGGGCGCAGCCAACGCCATTCAATCTATGACAGACGAAGAAAGAAAAAACGGCGTCACAACATTTTCGAC
>JAKADF010000442.1 GCA_021820805.1 Bacillota bacterium | reverse complement strand
AATACTTGATGTTCAATGTTTAACATTTAACCCTCGTTTCAGCAGCGGCTTTATGTCGCTGCTCTTTTTTTTTATCAACTAGGTTCCTATTTATGCAAATTAACGCAGAAAAAAGCTCCTAAACTATTTCCCCTAATATATCGTGTGAAACAAAAGAAAGATTTGGGGGACGTAATTCCTGATCTGGAGAATTTGCATTACCATTTCACACGTATTTAAGGGATCCACACCGAATTCGTATGGACTAATTCGGTCACCTGGAAAGGGAAATACTGCTGAAGAAAGTGGCTGAACTGAAAGGGGAAGTGATACAGGAAACCGACTACGTTGTCCGGTTTAGCGGTGAATAATTTTCTCGGGTGCTTCCCGGAGCTAGCGTAATCGATGTGGGCGGCTGAAAAAAGAAACTAAATTACAAGTGCTAACCTATATTCGATGCGCGGCTTTGTGGTCGCAAAGCCAACTTTGCGTCTGAATCTGGGGCTGCAGGCGGTGAAAGAGCGAACCCTGAGTTGTCAGCTTCGGTTATTCAACAACTTGATTGGACTTACGATGAGTGGAGCTGTTCAACCAAACGGCTCACTGCGTTTTCAATCACGACAACCCGTTCAACGACAGAAGCCAGAGCGCTCGACTGCTCACTTGAAATGGTTTGGTTTTCGTCAACTTTGGTAGTCAGGGCTTTGAAAACGTTCACGATTTCTGTCAAAGTTTTACCGACGACGCCTGCCGATTCTTCACTGTTTGCAGCAAGTTTACGGATTTCCTGCGCGATAACCCCAAAAGCACGCCCGTTTTCGCCAAGCCGGGCCGATTCGATTGCTGCATTCAAACCAATCAGCTTGCTTTGAGATGCTAGATTTTTGATGGAAACGAGAATGTCCTCTACGTTTTCAACTTTTGCTGTTGAATCGAGTGCAGTTTGGTGGGTCATCTGGTTCATTGCAGCGATTTCCTCCGAGCTAGCACTGATTTCTTCAATAGTCGCAGAAATTTCTTGAATACTACTATATATGGCTTGGGAAGTGTTCGTGACATTGTTTAGCAGTTCCTGGTTTTGCAGCCAAAGTTGCACCATCCGCGCCGAGACACGGGCAAGTGGGCGAACTTCTAGCGGATCACCTGAAATACCAATATTAGCGCATCGTGCACCCTGAAAAACGATGGGTAGATTAACGCCTGGACGAACACCTTGCATCGTTTCCGCTTCCGCCACTGAAACAGCGTATTCGGCAAATTCGCCATTCATAATGCGTTTAGCGATTTCGTGGATTGTCCCAACACGGGAATGATCTGTAGCAGCCACAATGCAGCCATTTTCATCTGTCAAAATGACTTGATAACCCGTTTCTTCAGAGAGGATGTCACAAACCTGTTTGCCAAATTCTGACGTGAAAATTGAAGCGGTTCTATCCATGCGCTTTGCCCTCCAGAAGCACAATGCCTAATGTTTGTTTACTATATCATTCGTTTAAAAATTCAGATTACCTTTAGATGATTCTTTTTTTTATTTTGAAAAGTATCATTCCTTCCTGTATGTTCTTCTACGATTATTTAAGCCTATTTTTTAAAGTTAAATCGTCAATGGATTGTCCTATGATTAGGTGCTATTTAATCCCTAACTTTTCAATCCAAAATGAATCTATCCTCTATATTATGGAAACTAAATCTTATAGCACATAAAATAGATGCACATTCTTTGTTCGCCTAACTCGTTATTTGGGGGATCCTAAAACATGTATAATAGCAGGATTCTATACAAGGACTATCTTAAGGATTGGCTAAGAGGAAAACGGTATAGTATAAATTCACAAACCTTAAAGGTTATTGAATCATATATAAAAGTCCATATCGCTCCATCCTTAGGTGACCTCACTTTATCGCAGTTGAACTCGATGGTCCTTCAGAATTTATTAAATGATTTAAAAGATAAGGGACTCGCAAATGCCAATTTAAACCAATATCGTAAGACCATTGAAAGTCTGAAAGATAAATGGCCCAATTTCTGACTGAAGAAGAAGAGATTGCAATAATCCTATAGGTAATACGGGAGTTTTCGCCCGGAGAACAGACTGGAGTGAAGTTCCCAGATCTACTAAACTCGGCAGTTACCAGCCTAAACAATCGGTATTTTACAAAGATATTACTCACCCAACAATTTTGCACAGGCAGCTGCCCTTTTTAAATCGCTGGCACAAAATCATGCGTTCCATAAAGCGAATTAAAAAATGGCATTTCTTTCCCTGCTACAGTTCCTGAGATATAACTGATACACCTTCGTAACGGATCAGAAGCAGCTGAGGAGTTCGTGATTGATGCAGTCAACCATCAGTACACGTTTGAACACATCACTAGAATTATCGAATCTCATTACCAACAATAGGCTCTCAGTGTATGTCGTTTCCCCATGTAGAATTTGAAATTCCTAACCTTCTGGATAGAATTGCTATGAAAAGCGAACTTGAGAACGAATTGAGTATTCCTGTAAATTTGCTTACAAACGAGTCTATACATCCACTTGATATGCCTGCCAAAGCCAATTAGCGGCAACGTCCTCGGCGCAACTAGTTTGTCTCAACGTATCGTGCCACTTCGTGATTACACACGGGGCAATTCCCCAGAAGGACAATATCAGACCCTTCTGCTTCCACAGTATAGTGCTTTAGCGAGCGAACCTCGCCGCAATGGGAGCACCATACGTTGTTTAGAAGAAATTGGCGACCGTATTCAGGTATGGCCATCCATTTCTGCATTGGGGCTATGGATGCCACATTGCCCCCGCGATTTGTTTGTGCGATCCGTTTGGCAGCCTCACGCTTACGCTCACGTACTTCGAGATATCCGCTTCGGTCTGCGATAATTTCGTCAATGGATTTCTCCTCCACCTCACGACAGGATTCGCTCGTACGATCATCGTTATGATGACAACATACAAACACCAAAGAAGGTGCCACCTTACGGTAAATGACTTTCGAAGAACTCAAAAGTCATATTGAGTGTGGTCATCGAAATGGTGGTGTGAAGTTGTGTCAGAGTGTATATCATGGAGATAGATGATGAAATCTTGAAGGGGGGCAGTCAATGTTCGATAGTACGAATGCACCATTAGACCTTGAGCGTGTTCTTAATCTTCTAGACGCACGCATACATCCTTTTGCGGTGTACCTTTTTGGATCCGCCGTTCGTGGCACACTAAGAAATGACAGCGACATTGACTTAGCGTTTTTCACAGACATGGCGCTGACCCCATACGAGCAATATCTTATCTCACAAGAAGCGGCAGAATTGTTGCATCGAGATGTCGATCTCATCAATCTGCAAAACGTGGAAACTGTATCTCGCCAAACGCATGAAAGCGATGGTAGGGTTTCGAAACATTGCTGTACACAACTACCAATCACTTGACACAAGTATTCTCCAATCTATCATTGACCATCATCTTTCAGATTTCCAAACCTTCTCTGACGTTATCCTGAAGCTAGAGTAATTTGTTGTGTTTGTCAACCGAAAAGTTGACCAGGTTGCTAACCAAAAACTTGACCACCCCAGGACAAAAGAAATGCTAGC
>JAKADF010000441.1 GCA_021820805.1 Bacillota bacterium | reverse complement strand
TGGTCCTCTTGAAGATTAGAAAAACTATTTAAACCGAGCCAAGAAAGGATAGATTCGATTGGCGATGGATTTTGCACTAAGCGATTTATTAGAAACTTCTCTGGATAAATTTATGATTCCAGGAGAGAACGTCGCGTGCGTGCAAGAGGAAAATTTAGTGGAACACGCCCTTCTTGTTTTGATTAAAGCAAGATATTCGGCTATTCCTGTGTTAAATACCGAATCGAATGTTGTTGGTATTATTAGCAAAACAATGATTTTAGACGCCATAATCGGACTTGAGAGAATCGAGTTTGAAAAATTGTCAGAGATAAAGGTATATGAAGTTATGAATCGCGATGTACCGCGCGTGGAGATGAAATCGTCCTTCCTTCGTCTCTTAGAGTTGTGCATTCGTTCGCCTTTTTTATGTGTGGAAGACCAAGCAGGTTCGTTTAAAGGACTCGTTACCAGACAGGCAGTTTTAACAGAAATCTATAAGTATCTCAGGCAAAAAAAAGAAAAGCCGAACCAATCTGAATCATAGGGGTGGTTTGGTGATTGCTTTAGTTCGATATTTGTTTCGTTTGTTTATCATACTAGGGATTATCATCGTCATCTGTTTTGGAGCGCTCGACTTTTATTTTACTCACATTAACCATATCGACAAAAAGGTTGAAGCTGCAGCAAAAGTGCTCTATAAAAAGAAAAATGTTCATCCTCTTAGTTATGGACAAATCCCGCTCACCTTTCGTGAAGCAATTATAGCTACTGAAGATCGTCGATTTGAGAGCGATCCAGGAATTGACCCAATCGGAATAGTACGGTCCGTGGTAGTGGATATTGAACACGATGGTTATATCGAGGGCGGATCGACAATAACTCAACAGGTGATTGATAACACCGTTTTAACTCGGAAAAAGACGCTGCAGCAAAAGCTGATTCAAGCGACTCTTGCAATCGGGTTATACGATACTATGTCTAAAGAAGAAGTATTTATTTTATACGCGAATGTGATTTATTTTGGAAATAACGGTTATGGGTTATACCAAGCCGCACGAACGTATTTTCATAGGAACCCGTCCGACTTGAACGAAGGTGAACTCACATTACTTGCGGGCCTTCCGAATTCACCTTCGTATTTCGATCCGTTTCTTAGAATGGAAAATGCACGCGTGCGCCAAAAGATTGTTCTTGAAAACATGGTTGATGCTGGCACACTTACTGCTTCTGAAGCGGATAAAATTTATCACGAGCCAATACGGCTCGTGAAGTAAGAAGATACTTATTCTACAGATCCAGGCTTATATATCTGATTAAGCCCAAATTCCTCATCTAACGAGGCACCATCAGCAGTAGCCATGTCAATCCAATGCATAAGAGACATTTCGGATGTCGGTTCCTGGTTTGTATCAGCATTTCTTTTTTTAATGATATTTAATGGATTCCACATAGATATCACGCTCCCGGGCTTAGCGTGCCCAATATGGGAACAAGTATGTAATCGGGGATTGTATACGCAAAAAAACGCCGCAAAAGCACAAAGGTTGCTTTGCGGCAGCTTTTTATAAGCAATTATAGAAGTGTTAGATATATCAGCGCGAGATTAAGTGCGAAGATGAGAGCCGCTATTACACAAGCAGTGGCTGTTATCCATGGCCGATTTACCATTACACCCATGATATCTTTACGACGTGTAAAATAAATCAGGCAGAATATCGGAAGCGGCAGTACAATGCTTAGAACGACTTGACTTAAAATCAACGTTTGGGTTGGATTGATTCCGAGTGCAATAACGACGATTGTTGGGACCATCGTAATTACTCTTCGTAACCAAACGGGTATTGAAAAGCCAACAAACCCTGTCATAATCACCTGTCCTGCCAGGGTTCCAACAGCAGAACTTGAAAGTCCAGATGCAAGCAGGGAGATAAGGAAAACAGTTGCGGCAGCTGATCCAAGAATTGGAAGAGTTTTATAGGCTGTTGAAATATCGGCAATTGCCGTATGACCCGTTGTATAAAAAGCAGAAGCTGACATATACATCATAGCCATATTAATTAGCCCTGCAAAACCCATGGCAACAATTATTTCCCATGTGCTAAAACGGCTTATTTTGCGTTTCTCTACGTCATTTTTAGGAATAATCCGTTGGTTCGTCAGTCCAGAATGAAGGTAGACAACATGAGGCATGATTGTTGCTCCAATAATACCTACGACAAGTAATACAGATTCCTTGTTTCCTACCCATGGTACAAAGCTGTGATAAGCAATTTGGCTCCAGTTCGGTCTTGAAAATATCGTTTCTGCAAGGTAACAAAGGCTGATTAAAACAACGAGACAGCCAATAACCTTTTCTAGCGGCCGAAATCCAAATCGATCTAACATTAGCATTGCATAAGTAAGGATTGCAGTTATCAGTGTGCCAATCAACATCGGAATGTGCAATAAAAGATTGAATGCAATTGTGGCACCAAGAAACTCTGCTAAATCGGTCGCCATTGCAGCTATTTCAGAAAAAATCCACAATGTTATTGATACATAGGTAGGGAAGTAAGCTCTGCACAACTCTGGCAGATTTCTACCGCTCGCAATACCTAGTTTTGCGGAAAGGTTTTGTACAAACATAGCCATAAGATTAGATATAACAACAACCCACAGCAATTTGTAACCGAACTGTGATCCGCTTTGAATGTTTGTTGCGTAGTTTCCGGGATCAATATAGGCCACAGCAGCGATAAATGCAGGACCAACAAAAGGTAAAAATGCCCTTAATCCTTTTTGTTTATTTGAAATAGCGAGATTTGCAGCTGAAATTGTTTTGCGATTTGCAGATGCTGTAAAGGCCAAACTGATCCCTCCTTTCTACGTGTTTCTTGATATTTCCTAAAGGAAACATACTGTCGTTCGTGAAATTTTTTTAGCCGAGGGAAACATTTACTCCATTATATGACATGAGCAAAGAAATGTGAACCTATATACTCAAAGCACTCGGTATAACAGTCTACGCAGCAAGGATTCAATTCGCTTCACGATTTCGTTAAGGTTGTCAATTATAATGCTGTTTTTCCCGTACATTTGACTTAAAGCACGTATGGTGTCTTCTGGAACCGGGTCACGAGATACGAAAATATGAATGACTTGAACGCCTCTTCTTGCTGCCCATTTTACAGCCCTTTCTGTATCTGCAACGCCAAAGGTTGTGTATCCGTCTGCAGCGGGGTCGCCATCTGAAAACATAACGATAAACTTGTGATGTTCTCCTCGAGTGAAAAGATGATTTGCTGTATAGCGAATTGCGTATCCGTCGCGGTTATCTAATTGAGGTTCAAAACTTGTAATGTTGATTCCTGCAGATGGCTGAAAACAGGATTCAAACGAGATCGCTTTCTGTACATACATAATCGATGCATTTTGAAGATAGCCGTTCTCTTCCCAAAACCCGGAAACTGCATGAGGGATATGCAGATTTACAAATGTTTCGTGGCAAAGCGCAGCGACTTTTTTCACGGAATCTAACTTGTCATACATTGAACCTGAGCAATCAACTAGTATATGGAATACCGCATCTTTCTCTCTAGAAGGCTGGTCAC
>JAKADF010000440.1 GCA_021820805.1 Bacillota bacterium | reverse complement strand
CTAAAAGCTAGCTGACTCATGGCTTCATATAGACGGTTTTCCATTCTGTATAGAAATCTAAAGCCGTACTCCCTTGTTCACGAACACCTCCTAATCCCGTAGCCTTCACCCCGCCAAAAGGAAACTGCGGTTCGCTATATGTAGAAGGCATATTGACATGCGTGATTCCCGCTTGAATTTGTTCTACAAATTTAGAAGCCTTAGAAAAGTCATTCGTATAAATACTTGAAGATAATCCATAGCGGATTCCATTCGCCCATTCAATGGCTTGTTCAAACGAATTCACAGTCAAAACGGAAATTACAGGTCCGAAAATTTCTTCTTGTGCAATTCTCATATGAGGCAACACGTCACCGAAAACAGTCGGAGCAACATAATAACCGAATCCTAACTCTCCACCCGTTAGCCGCTGCCCTCCGCAAAGTAGTGTTGCACCCTCGTTTTTTCCTACCTCAATGAACTGAAGCGTAGTCCTCAACTGTCCCTCATCAACCACCGGACCTAATTGAACCTGGTCGTCACTTGGATTTCCAACTCGAATCTTTGAAACTTCCTCGACGAGCTTTTTAGTAAACTTGTCGGCTACCTCTTGAAACACTAGTACACGGCTCGTTGCAGTACACCTCTGCCCAGCTTCACCAAGTCCGCCTCCAATTACGTCTCTAACAGCAAGATCTATGTCGGCATCGGGCATGATAACGAATGGGTTTTTCCCTCCCATTTCCGCTTGGAACCGTGCTCCTCTGCCGGTTACTAATTTATTAATTGCAACTCCAGTTGAATTTGAACCAGTAAAAGTTACAGCCTTTATATCCGCATGAGACGCAATTGCATTTCCTACACGAGAACCCGGACCAGTAACAAAATTTAGTACACCTTTCGGAACACCTGCTTCGATGAAGGCATCTACAAGTTCAAGGCTGCTAAGAGGTGTTAAGCTAGAAGGCTTGAAAACAACTGTATTTCCTGAAACGAGAGCTGAAGAAATTTTCCAAGCCGCAATCGCCATCGGTACATTCCACGGCGTGATTACACCAATAACACCTAATGGATACCTCCGCGTATACCCGGAAACGCCTTGTTGCCAAGCAGGTACTGTTTCTCCACTCATACGTGTACCTTCGCCAGCAATAAAGCGCAATACATTTATCGTACGTCTTACTTCATTACGTGAATCGCGCAGAGACTTACCAACTTCACGTGTTAGCAACTCGACTAATCGTTCATAGTTATTCTCAATAACTTCAGCTGTACGGAACAAAATCTCCCCTCGATTGGGCGCCGTAACTACACGCCATTCGGGAAATGCAGCCAATGCTTTAGATACCGCTACATCGACATCTTGTTCATTTGACTGTTGAAAATAACCTATGACATCTCTTGTATCAGCGGGGTTAACTACCTTAAAAACACTACCGCTATTCGATGTTGACCATTCTCCCCCAATATAATTCTTAAATGTAACGACAGTAGACTCTATAGTTGACAAGAACACTCCTCCTTCCAAAAACATTCTGATTTAATGATATATTCGATATTTACTATTGTCAATTAAATATGTTTGAAATAAAATTTGATTGCATTCCATAATAATTAATTCGGAAATTATAGACCAAAAAATGTTATAGTCAAATACGAAAGATACAATTTCTGCTACTATAGAGGTGTATTGTGAAAAGTACAAAAATTCGTTCTGAAATTGAACAACTTCAAAAAGCAATAACAACGCATCAAACGCAAATTGAAAATTTAAAAAAGGAACTAGAAGTAGTTCTTAACCAAGAAACCGCACGGCGTTTATATATATCATCAAAAGAAATTATTGTCCTCATAGAAAAAAGTACAGGCCATACTGTGGACATGTCTACAATAAAACGTTGGTCAGATAAAGGGTACTTAGGAGAAGTTTACGACGAAAGGCAAATGTTTTGGGCCTTGAATGTTGGAAGCGGAAAGCAACGAAACTTATATAAGCGCGAGAACGTTATGGACTTCCTTTACAACAGGGGATATGTCAAGCCAAGGTTCTCAATACTTGATGAAGCTATTGTCCTCAGTGTGCCTAAACAACCCGTTGGTACTATCATTAGAAAAAGCCTTGATATTAATGGCTTTGTTTACACAGTACAGCTAGAAGATACAATGGGGATTATTGATTATGTTCCAGAAGATAAGTTACGAAGGGTGAATTAATATGGCTACTATTACATTAATAAATACAGCGGAATATATTAAACTTGCCCGGGAGATAAGAAACCTAAATGACAAAAAATCTTCAAATATTGCAATAGATTTTTCTGAGGATAACCAGAGAATACACATGAACGGGGAAATCATTTATATTCCAAATGACATTGATCTGATTAGTGAACGTATAACAATCAGTGGCGAAATAATTGAAACTGGAGACTGCTTATGTGTAATTGACGCTGTACGCCCCAAAACGGTAAACGTACACCTTGATTCGGTCCTTGTCGGAGAAATCAACGCAATCCGTGATTTTATCATAAACAACCAGGAAAGGCTTTCTAGTACAGAAATAAAAGACACAGCAACACAGCATGCAATTCTACTTGCTGTACTAAGGCGTGGTGTCAAACAGTTTAAAAAAGACTTTAAAATGTAGTTTCTTCATTGGGAACTAGTCTTTACAAAGAAATTAGCTTAACACTTCATACAAAAAAGATCTAACCCAAAAAATCACCATTTGTAAAACTACGAATTCACCTTCCTACAACGATTCCTTCTATAAAATTGGCAAACATCACAAGTGGTTTAATTCACAACATAACTTAACCTTCATTAATTTGATGCTACCAATATCTTCTTGCTGGTGACATCGTAGTTCGAATACTCAAAAATTTATGGTTGACTGTACCCATACCATTACATACAATCATAATAAATTACTATTTATATTTGATTGCATTCAAACTATTTTACATTTAATGGGAGGTTGATATCGGTATCATATTCGAAGCAGCATTACTCGCGATAAATATTTAAACACCGCAGGTTCAACAAAAAGCAAACCTTGTTCTTTTTGTTGACATAATACTTACTAACACTGCCAACGATATTCAACATCTTTTACAGTTCCTGAAGATTTCCGTAACACTCTACTTTGATTTAAGGAGGAAAAGGTATGTCACAAATTCTCGACGGTGATATAGTCGTTCTGACTGACCATTCAATTCGTACAGTTAGCCAGAACCACACTTTATGGAACGAAGATTTACGTCCTTGCACACGGGAAGAGCATAACTGGAGCGGAATGAGGTTCGCTTCTCTTTGGATCGGAATGTGTATCTGCCTTCCATCCTACTCACTTGCAAGTGGAATGATAGAACTCGGTATGAGTTGGTGGGAAGCCGTCCTAACAGTTTTTATTGGTAGTTGCATTGTGCTAATCCCTATTTTATATGTATCTCACGCAGGAACAAAATTTGGAATCCCGTACCCAGTGTTCGCTCGTTTGTGGTTCGGAAACCGTGGTGCTCATATCCCTGCATTAGCCCGTGCAGTAAGCGCTGCAGGATGGTTTGGGATTAATTGCTGGTTCGGTGCATTAGCACTCGATGCAATTCTCGGCC
>JAKADF010000439.1 GCA_021820805.1 Bacillota bacterium | reverse complement strand
GAATTGCCAGCTCTCTTGTTGGTGTTAAAACTAAAGCTTGAACATGAGATTCATTCGTAACTTTTTCAATGAGCGGAATACCGAAAGCAGCCGTTTTTCCCGTTCCTGTTTGTGCTTGACCAATTGCATCAACACCGGACAAAACAGCAGGTATACAAGCGGCCTGAATCGGAGACGGTTCTTCATAACCCATATCATCAATCGCTTGCTGAACTCGACGATGTAAATTAAACTCTGCAAATGATGCCATTACTATCACCTTTCTAACTTACGGGGCATGCGGCAACGCAAAAGCTATTATGAATCAACTCGAATTATTTGTATCAAGCGCCACAATGCCTGTTTTACCGACCGAATACGGATTTGATCTCTCGAGCCCCGATATTGCAATCGATACGCTTTTGTACCGTTTGGAGAATCAATACCTACAAACACAAGACCAACCGGTTTATCTGCTGTTCCTCCGCCAGGACCAGCAACACCAGTTACGGACACACCATACGTAGATTTTGTCAGTCGACGTACACCTTGTGCCATCAAGAGCGCTGTCTCTTCCGAAACAGCACCATATGTACCGAGTGTCGACTCATCAACCGATAATAAAGATTGTTTAATGTCATTTGAGTAAGCCAGAACTCCGCCGACGAAATAATCTGATGCACCCGGAACCGCAGTAATCATTGAACCAAGCAGTCCGCCAGTACAACTTTCAGCGACACTGACCGTGGCGCTGTGCTCGCGTAATTCACGACCAAATGCTACTGCGAGCGTATCATCATCTACTCCGTAAATGTACTTACCAAAACGATTTCGAAGCTTCTGTTCAATGGATGCAATTTTAGCTTTCACCGACTCATCAGATTCTGCAGTTGCGGTAATACGCAATAACATCTCGCCTTCTCCCGCAAGAGGAGCTACCGTCGGATTCTGCAAGGAAGTTAGATCTCGAATTTGTTCATCGACATCTGACTCTCCAATACCACAGAAATGAAGAACACGAGACTGTAGAAACTTTTTATTGGCAAATGAAGTGCGTAAACGAGGAATAACCTCGTTAATAAGCATTGGCCTCATTTCCAAGGGCGGCCCAGGGAGCAAAAAGAAATGTACTCCTTTTGCAAAAATATATTGCCCTGGTGCGGTACCATTGGGATTCGGCAATAACTCACCATTTTCAACACAGTACGCTTGCTTCTTATTTTCTTCTGGCATACGCCGATTCCGTGCAGAGAAGTACTGTTCGAGGTTATGAAGCGCGGCAGGAGACAAATGCAACGGGACTTCCAAAAAAGAAGCAAGAGCCTCCTTCGTCAAATCATCAACGGTTGGGCCAAGCCCACCAGTAACAATAACCACATTCGATCTTTTTACGGCTAGTTCAAAAGATTTACGAATTCGCTCCTCATTATCACCTACAGCGCTGTGATGATAAACGAAAAATCCACTTTTGGCAAGTTCCTGGGATATATTTTGTGCATGTGAATTATTAATCTGACCTAGCAAAATTTCAGAACCAACAGCAATTAACTCTGTACGGCAAACTGCATCTTCCATAATCCCCATCTCCTTGCCTAACGAATTTAGTTAAACTAACGAATTTTGCAAAACTAAAGACTATCGAAATTAATAATCTGCTTATTTTTAACAAAATAGTCGATTCCAGACCAAAGAGTGGTAACAACCATGACATACACCATAAACGTATCAAACGGAAACCCAAAATAGGAAAATGGAAAGTTGTTCATCATTAAAGCAACCATTGCAATAATCTGTGTCACAGTCTTTAGCTTAGCAATCTTCGTTGCTGCGAGAACAATCCCCTCAGCGGCCGCTAACAAACGTAGGCCCGTAACAGCAAACTCTCGGCTGATAATAATGATTGCGACCCACGCAGAAAGTCTTTGTAATTCCACCAAACTGATAAGAACCGCTGAAATTAATAATTTGTCTGCAAGCGGATCGAGCAACTTCCCAAAATTGGTTATCATTTTGCGCTTTCGCGCAATATATCCGTCAACCCCATCCGTACTAGCGGCAATAATAAAAACAAGTGCCGCAATTAACTCGCTGCCCGTCGTAGTTCGATGATTTATCGTAAACGACCAAAATTCATAGTGAAGCAACAAGATTAAGCTCACTACCGGAACCAAAAAGATTCTGGCTAGCGTGATACGGTTAGCCAGATTCAATTGGACACACGCCCCATTCTCCTGTGGAATGATTTCTTCAACGGTAATTTACATACTGAAGCGGTACATCAATATCTGCTTCCTTTAACAATTGAATTACAGCTTGCAAGTCATCTTTACTCTTACCAATGACTCGTACTTGCTCACCTTGTATCGAAGCCTGCACTTTCAGTTTAGTATCTTTAATCAACTTTGTTATTTTTTTAGCGTTATCTTGGCTGATTCCTTGTTGCAAAGAGAATATTTGCCGTACTGTGCCTCCTGAAGCAGGTTCAACTTTTCCAGGTTTCAAAGTTTTCAAAGAAACTTGTCTCTTGACTAGTTTGGACTGTAAAACATCTAAGAGCTGAGTTAACTTATATTCATCATCTGACACCAGCACAATGGAATCCGTGTCCATACGAATTTCACTTTTGCTCCCTTTGAAATCGAAGCGCGTCTCAATCTCTTTTTGCGCTTGGTGAACAGCGTTATCAACCTCTTGCATGTCAAGCTTTGACACTATATCAAACGAAGCTTCTTTCGCCACCCCATCATTCTCCTTTTTTATTTTACTCCTTACTGGGCCTTCGCTTGTTGTTTAGTAAATGTGACATCTATCGCATTCGTTGTCTGCGGCAATTGTACTGGTTGTCCATTCACCTGTAACTGTACTGCAGATACATTTCCAATTCGTATCGTTAAAGTTTGATTTGCTGTCCATGATTTTTTCATACCCTGATTTATCATATCACTACTATCTACAATACTGTTATCCGCTGCCACCTTTACCCAGCAAGCGCCGGATACCGCTGTTAGGCTGACTGTTAGCGGATTAGATGTAATAACAGTGTAATTTTGCGTGTTATTCTGAAATGCTGCAGGAATAATAGACGCTGTACCTGCAGGTTGATTCTGCAAAGTACCGTTAGTTGTATTTCCACCTGTTGCATTGTTGGTGCTATTATCAGTTGTATTTAACATACCGCTTGACTGATTAGAACCGACATTCCCTTGGCCCGCAGAACTTGAATTATTTTGTGAGCCAGCCGCCACTGTATTTCCATTAGGCGTACCCGCGGAACCCTTACCCTGATTTAAAACATATAAGCTTCCGCCGATAATAACGAGTACACCTACCACAACAGCAATTTGACTAACCGCATTAAACTTACGGCCAGATAAAAGACGCGTTGCTTTCGAAGGCACACGTTCATGCACTACACGACTCTGCTTTTTTTTCCTAACTTCTTCTCTTCGAGCTATTCGCGACGTCTTATCTATTTCATCTTCATCTATGGATTTTTGTATATTATGATTCACGAGCGGGATTTCTTCATCACTCGTAATGGGCTTTTGAACGCGAACTTTGCGGGGCAACGAATCATGCTCGTCTTCAGCTTGCGACATATCCATGTATTTTTTT
>JAKADF010000438.1 GCA_021820805.1 Bacillota bacterium | reverse complement strand
CGTGTAAATTTATTGGTAAAAAGTGACGTTCAACAGGCAATTTCAGACTGCTTATCAGAATTTTCGAGAATTGATGCTTTAATACATAACTTCGGCCCTTTCATTTTTGAAAGGTTTGCACTCGCCGAATATAGTGACAGTATGTGGACACAAATGTTTGATGGAAACCTGAACAATTTTTTTTGGATGTACCAAATGGTCATTGGGGGCATGCGAAAGCAAGCGTTTGGGCGTATTGTGACAATTGGTTTTGATGGTGCTGACAGCGGAGACGGCTGGCGGTTTCGTGCAGCTTACGCTGCTGCGAAGACTGGACTCGCGTCTTTAACCCGTTCAATCGCGAAGGAAGAGCGACAAAATGGGATTACGGCAAATATGGTATGTCCTGGTGATATTCGTGGTGAGAGGAAAATGGAGCGTATCAGCGATGTCCTTAACCCTGTGAACCCATCCATGAGAGAAGCTGTTGGAGAAGATGTTGCGAGAATTGTGACTATGCTCTGTGAGGAACGAAGCCAGCAAGTGAATGGTACTATTATCGGGGTCACGGGTGGGTATGACGTCCATTCTCATGATGGTCAGACAGACGTGATTTCCGAGCAGGTTCATTATGTTATTGGCGACAAGGTTTATGTATTTCCGTGGGGGCAAAATGGCATTGTTACAAATGTAACGAAGACACCAAATTTGAATACCGTCTATCAAGTGACTGCGTCTGACAAACTAGGGTCATTTACGTTGTATCAGCTAAAGCCGGCAAATGATGTTGAATTCGAGGTGTAGGGTAGTGGCACATGTTGACAATTTGCGGCGGTATTTTCCTGCCGTTCGGGATACGACTTATTTAGATACCGGATCGTTTGGTTTATTACCCGAGTCTTGTGTGACAGTGATGAAAGATGCCTTGACTTGGCAGCTTGAAAAAGGAAGAATAACCGATAATTATTTAGATGAGCTTCAAAAAATAAAAGAGGCTGTTCGCGAGCAATTGTCTCAGTTATTTCATGCAAGGGAGGACTGTTTTACACTTACAGATAGTACAGCGCATGGCGTGAATATTGTCTTAAACGGGCTGTCGTTGGAGTTCGGAGATGAAGTGGTTGTAACAGACGTGGAGCATCCTTCAGTACTACTCCCAATCTTTAATCAAAAACGAAGACGGCACATTAGTGTGAGAATCGCAAGTGCTCTGCATGGGCCTGATGCCCTTTGTGCAAATGTTGAATCCTTAATCAATTCACGTACACGCTTAATTGTCGTTTCACACGTCTCCTGCTTGACAGGCCTGCGTTTGCCGATAGAACAATTAACAAAAATTGCCCATCACCATCGGATTTTGATTTTAATTGATGGTGAACAAGGTATCGGGACCGAGCCGCTTGACTTGAATGGACTAGGTTGCGATTTTTATTCATTTCCCGGCCAGAAGTGGCTTTGTGCTCCGGATGGAACAGGTGCCCTTTACATAAAAAAAGAAATACAGTCGATGCTGGATCTAACTTATGTCGGACAAACTAGTTTGCAAGACTTACAGTCTTATTCTCTCGCCGGAGACTTTACATCAGCATATCATGCAAAACGTTATGAGCATAGTTCAACGAATTTGGCTAGCTGGAAAGGGTTTTATGAAAGCCTTCAAATGCTGAGAAACATTGTTGGTTTTGATTATGCCTATACAAGAGTCAATGGCCTAACTAGAACGGTCATGGATGAACTATTCGAGTTTACGAATGTGAGTGTAATTACGCCGCGCGAGCATCGCGGAGGACTTGTACATTTTCGTGTTCGTGACCGGGATGTGTTTGAAATTGCAAACTTACTGCAAACGAGGCAAATTGTCGTCAAACCAATACCTAAAACCAATACAATCCGTGTTTCACCGCATTTTTATAATTCAGAGGACGACATTTTGCGCCTAACGAATACTTTAAAAAATATTTGATTCATTATGACCAGCTTGTCAGGGGTTATTCTCTTCATCATGAGAAATTACATCTTCACCATGCTTAGCCTCCATCGACCGATTCATCCGTCGAACTAGTAAGTATTGGAGCGCAATTGCAAATATGATTGCAGCTGCTAGATAAAGCGGATGGGTCCGAACCATGATGAAACCGTCTCCTTTTGGTACCATGGGCACTCATGCCCTTGGCTTTCTATACCGTTAATGGCTATTGTCTCGTTTTTGGTTGCAGCGTATACGCTTTTTGTATCAAGTCCAATGCTGTGAAACCACTAAACATATTCACGATGTAAATAAAATGGCTAGGCCCCTATATCAGTACCTAGCCGGCAAATTCAATTTTATTTTTACTGTTCGTGGACGTTATCTAATATTACAAGGTTTTGTCTACGAAGCCCTTTAGGGTGCAAGTTATTTATTCTGTTTTCCAGTCCTTTTCCCCATCCGAGCGGGAGTCCGTGTAATGAGATATGGCGGAATCCTTTATAACCATCCCCAATCAGTGTATGGCCGGCACAATAAGCTAAAGCTTCTTCCTCAGAAACCATGAAGCTATTTTGAAAACTGTTTGCAGACAGGGACATCGCAAGAGCGTGCTGCGGAACAATGCCGTGCCGTTCTATACTGGCTAATGCTGTTCCTGGTCGTAATATTTTCAATTTTGCTTTCGGTAATAGAAATATATCTGAACTGAATAAAAGTGTCCCATGCGTAATTGGTTTTTCCCATGTGGCAGGCAAATTGTCACAAAGAAAGTGTTGTTCTGCCCATTCACACCATGCAGCATTTTGGCTTGAATTAGATTTGTTTTTTACTTTTATTCGTGATATATCTTCCTGTCGATTTGTCCAAGATTCTGGCTTTCTTAGCCTAGCTACAAAATGACCTTCACCTATCGCAAGGTGGGGCCAAAGTCTTCGGCAATGAAGCAGATATGGATTCCCGCTACCCCATTCTGGAACCCCATTCGACCAATCTGTCCATTCTGGCAGTTGTTCCACTTCATAGCCGTGTTCTTTCACCATCCAATCGACAATCTGTTCGTTCTCATATGGATTAAACGTACAGGTAGAATAAACGATTCTTCCGCCAGGTCGGATCAATTTTAGAGCTGACTCTAGAATTTGTTTTTGCCTGTTGCTGCAAATCAGAGGTGCGTCTTTTGACCACTCGTTCATAGAAAGTCTTTCTTTACGGAACATGCCTTCTCCGGAACACGGCGCATCAACAAGAATTGCGTCAAAGCACTCAGACCAAACTTGACTTAATCTATCTGCAGATTCTTGTGTCACAACAGCAGGAATTCCCAGCCGTTCAATATTTTCAGCCAAAATTACAACTCTGCTTGGGTGGATTTCATTTGCAACAAGTAATCCTTTTCCAGTGAGTCGTCTGCCGATTTCGGTACATTTTCCGCCAGGTGCCGCACACAGGTCTAATATTTGTTCGCCCGGTTTTGGATCAAGCGCTTCTACTACGGCCATGGCTGATGGTTCCTGCAAGTAATAAGCACCAGCTTCGTGATAGGCAGATTTTCCAAGCGGACTATGTAAATCAACGTAGTAACCATTTTCACACCAGGGCACTTTTTGCAATAAGTGGTTTGCTACACCAGATGGAATAGGTTGCTTCGG
>JAKADF010000437.1 GCA_021820805.1 Bacillota bacterium | reverse complement strand
TAAATGTCGCACAAGCCATCATTAAGTGGGTCCCAACGAGCGTAATTCGCATTTGCCTTCGCTTCATATCAAATAATGTGAAAAATATAAACCCTGTCACAAGGGTTACCGTGAAGATAATATACGTGACAAGAAGAAAAAGACCTTGAAAGCTAACGATGGGTATTTTATGGAGTTGCTCCAGCAAGGCTATGGTAAAAATAACAAAGGTAATAAGAATTGCGATGATATGTACGAGTAAAAAGCCAAACGGATAGTACAGCTTGACTCGAAATGTAAAGCCGATAAAGAGGATTGCTCCAAATAATGCACTTACGCAAAGACCCAGATAAGCGATATCAAGAAGAGACAGAGGACTCACATTCTTTCTAAGTGTATTGATGGTGAACGGAGGCTGCAGGTGTGTCTGAACGATGGCGAAATGTGCATATGCGGCAGCGAGATCGCACCGCTGGGTTCACGAAGTAAACCGTGAGTATGTTTTTGGACAGTCCGTACTTCGTTCGTACCACAGGGTCAAAAAGCAACGTACGTTGCAGATGCATACTTTATGTGTTTTACTGAGCTTCAAGATTCATCTCTATTTTACAATAAAATAGCGGATGCTATGAGACCATGAGACAACTGTTCGGGAATCTGTGAGCTCTAATCGCAGCGGCTATTTTTGTTTAAAATCAACCATTTGCATACAAGGATGTGGTCTCCTTGCTCGGAGAGAAAGCAATTTCCCAATCTATTGTGCCAGCGGCTCGAAATATTAAGGATTTTGAGTACTTAATAAAATCCAAAACAGACATTATCATACTTCTTGATTGCCATATTACCCAAGTGCAGTCTCTCTTGCAATTGGCGCGAACGAGCAAAAAGAACGTCATTCTACACGCTGACTTAATCCAAGGGCTGAAGCATGACGAGTATGGAGCGCAGTTCCTCTGTCAGGTTGGTCGCCCCTATGGTCTGATTTCAACACACTCTTCCGTTGTTGCTGTGGCAAAGAAACGTGGGCTGTTGGCGGTTCAGCGGGTGTTTCTGTTGGACTCCCACTCGCTGGAAAACACGTATCGGATGCTAAAAACTGTGCAACCAGACTATATTGAAGTCCTTCCTGGAATAATTCCAACTGTTATTTCGCAAGTATGCCAAACAACGAAGCTTCCTGTTTTGGCTGGAGGATTCATTCGAACCATGGAAGATGTTGAGCAAATTTTAAAGTCGGGTGCGTCCGCCATTACCACCTCACACAAGGATTTATGGAAGAGTGCAGGGATTTAACTCTGTGAATTGAAAAAGGTCATCTAGGTTAAAATTTTGCAGGATAACGATTTCGTTCTCCGCGCATACCATGCCTGGTGTAACTGGCATTAATGGTACACTAGGTATGGTATGCGACAATTCAATCAAATGAATTCTGCAAAACCCTTAGGCTGTTGACACATTCGCGTGGCAGAGAACGACGACAAGATGCTGCATTTTCTGTGTCAATAACATTTTTACCATTTCGGAAAAGTCGCTATTGATACTTGCCGGACGATAGTGTATATTCTATCTCAGCAATGAATACGCTTTCCTTGTAAGATGACAAGTTCATTTCTGGGTTGAGTTCAAGAGAACCTCAAGTATTAAGGCGATTGCCGCCTGACTTGAGGTTCTCTTTGTCTTTGAATGGGGGTGAATCCGCCTGCTTGAGTCGTCGTGAGTAGTGGGTTATGCATCATGGTGCGTGCATGTGTGGAAGGGGTTCAAGAAAAACGAAGCGATGGGGGAGAGTCTGTGAGACATTCAGTTTGGGGCGAGTACATTGCAGAAATTATTGGGACAGCATTCTTGTTGATGGTTGGTACCAGCGTAGCAGCTATGGCAATCCTCTACAATTCATTTAGTGGGGACTACTGGGGTATTTGCATCTTGTGGGGACTTGGCGTCACACTCGCCGTCTATTTGGTGGGCGCGATTTCAGGTGCGCACTTGAACCCTGCAGTCACCATCGGATTTGCAATCTACGGTGGATTTTCATGGAAGAAGGTTCCTGGATTTATTATTTCTCAGGTCATCGGTGCATTTTTTGGTGCAGCTATCACCTATCAGTTGTATTCTCCAGTAATTAATGCGTATAACCGTGCGCATAACACGACCAGGGGTGCTATTGGAGGATTGACCACGTCGGGAATATTCTTTACCCATCCTAACGTGGGCATCACGACGGGACACGCGTTCATTGACCAAATCATTCTTACTGCTGCACTCGTGATTGGCATTTTAGCTTTAAGTGATGTATACAACACCAACACGCCCCATGGGAATTTGACGCCACTGATTGTTGGCTTGTTGGTTGCCATGGTCGGCGGCTTCGGTGGGCAGCTAGAGGCGTGGGCCATCAATCCTGCACGTGACTTTGGACCTCGTCTCTTTGCTTGGATGAACGGCTGGGGTCCAAATGCTTTCCCCGGATTGAACGGATACTGGTGGGTACCTATTGTCGGTCCCATCATCGGTGGTATCGTAGCGGGCGCAGTTTACAACTTTATCCTTCGCCCCTTCATGCCAGGCAATCCAAATCGCGCGAAGGCAGCGGGTATTATGCCAACGACGGAGCCATCTTCGGCTGGCTAAGCAAAGTCAGGAATTTGCAGAGCACGATGTTAGTCCAATGACTTCTACGAAATTCCCAAATTTCAAATGGAGTGTTGGGAGAAATGGACGGGGGGATTCACAATGTCAAAGAAATACGTGCTTGCAATTGATCAAGGTACAACGAGTTCTAGAGCAATTGTTTTCGATAAGTCTGGAAACATTGTTGGTGTTGCGCAGAAAGAGTTTCGGCAAATTTTCCCTCATGCCGGATGGGTCGAGCATGATGCGATGGAAATTTGGGGCTCGGTACAGAGCGTCGTATCCGATGTTGTTGCGTCCAAGCAAATCGAACCAGAGGAAATTGCTGCAATTGGCATCACGAATCAACGCGAAACAACTGTCGTGTGGGATAAGACGACAGGATTGCCAGTTTACAACGCTATCGTCTGGCAGTCGCGGCAGACAAGTGGAATTTGCGACGATTTAAAGACGAAGGGGCATAACGACTTGTTTCGAGAGAAAACGGGTCTCCTGATTGATGCCTACTTCTCTGGAACAAAGATAAAGTGGATTCTTGATAATGTGGGAGGAGCAAGAGAGAAGGCGAATCGGGGTGACCTTCTCTTTGGCACCATCGACTCCTGGCTTGTTTGGAAACTGTCTGGCGGCAAGCGGCATGTAACTGATTATACGAATGCATCCCGCACGCTCATGTACAATATTTACGACTTGAAGTGGGACGAAGAATTGCTGCAAATTCTAGATGTACCGGCATCGATGTTACCGGAAGTGCGTCCGTCTTCAGAAGTGTACACAATGACCGACAAATCACTTTTCTTTTCACTTGAAATTCCGATTGCCGGCATTGCTGGTGATCAGCAGGCCGCACTCTTTGGGCAGGCGTGCTATGAGCCGGGTATGGCGAAGAACACGTATGGCACTGGCTGTTTCATGTTGATGAATACGGGTGAAAAGGCAGTTCGTTCGGAGAACGGATTGTTGACGACAATTGCATGGGGTCTCGACGGGAAAGTGGAGTAC
>JAKADF010000436.1 GCA_021820805.1 Bacillota bacterium | reverse complement strand
AAGTGATGCTAAGCCAATCGTGAAATTGGGGGGAGGGAGTAAAGTTGGCTTTCAAATTAGCAAAGTTCAATGACTTCTTTACCTTTAAAACGTACCTTGGCGAGGAAGATATTAGGTTCCATGCAGGAAATATCAATACCATTGAGGCGACGTTACAGGGAATTGACGATTTACCCGGGAATTATGAAGACGTTAAGTTGGCTGCAGAGTACGTTATTTTAGATTTAATGACAGTATGTGAACTTATTATTTCAAAACGGTTAGGAGTTAAAATTTTATCACTAAGTCTACGTGAAATTAAGTTTTTTCATCAAGCTAATATAGGAGATGCTCTTTCGATTTGCTTTGAGATTGAAAATGAAATGGTCGAAAAGGACCCTGAAGAGATTACCGGATCAATTCTCGTCTATAATCAGGATGGAAAAATTATCGCAATGGCAACACCAACGATTGTATGGGAAAAAGGATTAAAAGATTCTTAGATTTGATATATTGAGGATCTCATAAAACATCAGATAGGACTGGACATTAAGGAACGAAACCATTGTAAGGTCCAGGCTCAATATTAGGGCAAGTAAAAACCATCCCAATAGAGAAGAGAGACCAGGTTGCAAAGCCTTTGTGGTCTCTCTTCTGTTTTGCTGATCTATACTCTCCTTCAAATGATTGCAGGTTAAACAATATAACTTGATTTTGAGTGTGCAGCAAGTCATTTGATTACGACTATTGCCGTGATGGGCAATATTTATGTTTATCGTTGTTATGCCTACTTCACCAAACCGAGGTCTATAATTCTGTCTGCTCGGGTGTAAATGTTCAAAGAACTGTCCCGAACGAAGCCTACTGTCGTAATTCCTAAATCTTCAGCCATGCTAAGTGCTAATTCTGTGGGAGCAGATTTGGATAATATTATCTCGCAGCCAATGTTGGAAGCGTTCAAAAGAATTTCTGAAGAAATTCGCCCACTGAATACAAGTACTTTATTTGTTGGATCAATCTGTTTACGCAGACAGTAACCGTATATTTTGTCTAAAGCGTTGTGTCGTCCAATATCTTTGCGTGAAACGACAATACTACTCGGTGTACACAGCGATGCATTGTTTACACCGCCAGTTGCTTGAAATAAATCGGACTCTTGTTGCATTAAATGAACAAGTTCGAAGCACTGCCCTAACGTTAACTGAACGTGCACTCCATCCATTTTTTTCGCCGTTAAACTATCATTAACAAATACAAACCCTTGCCGCGACATACCGCAGCAAGACGTAATATACCTCTTTGAGCGGAATAACTGATAGTATCGCTGAGAATTTTCAGTCTGAACGTACGCGATTCCCTGTGAACTTGAAATCAGTAAACTTTGGATTTCAGGTAGAGAGCGTATGATTCCTTCGGATGCTAAGAACCCCACAACCATATCTTCCAAATGCTCAGGGGTGCAAACAACTGTTGAAAATTCTTCTCCATTCACTTTGATTGTGAGTGCATACTCAGATACGACGGCATCGGTTCGTTCTTGAACGATACCATCTTCCACACGAAAAATACGTCGTTCACTCTGTATCGGTGTCATGATATAACACCCCCTCTATAACCACCAAATAGTAAGAATTTAAATGTTGTATAAGATGGGTTACTCGGCGTTAATCCCTAACAGTATAGCTAATGTATCAATCCTTCGTTCCTTTTCCCAGTTACAATCTCAAGTTTCATTTCAAAAAGTACAGTTTTGTGGATAAGGGGGTATCCCGGTTCAAAAACCCATTCTGGTTTTCCATGTTTTTCGAGGAGTTTGTCAAAAAACCATGCCTTTTTCGATTCATCCTCAATTTCTGTCACGGTGCCATACGCAACTACACTGGTATATTCTAAAGCTGACTGACATGCGAATTGTTTTCCTGGGTGTAAATCTCCCATTTCACTGACTTCCAAGCAAATTCGAGGATTTATTTTCAAATTCTCGCGGAAAAGGCTGGGTTTGATGTTTCCAGTATGAAGATAAAGGACTGGCCCACCCTCGTATACATATACTAGAGGGATTACATATGGCCATCCATCTTCGCATACCGTCGCTACATGTGCTACCTGTCCAGTCTTTAGAAACTCTTGTGCCGCATTGTTATCCATCAGACGTTTTGGCCTTTGAACGATTCCACGTCCAACTCCATCAGTCATACCAATTCCTCCTTTAAATACTTTCACTTTAACCAAAAGCAGCTTGGAACCTAGAATAAAAATTTGGCCGTAAGGATAGAGGCAATAAAATAAGTTCTTGGACTTGTTCACAAGCAATCCTTCAGTTTTGTTGTATGACAATTGGTATGAAAACTTTCTTTCTCCAGTAGAGAAATTAGTAATTTTTTGAAGACTAAATGCCAGCCTTAATTCTGCTCTCCTTGTAAGAACGAGTGTTATGACCATTCAAGTTTAATAGGAACTGAGTTTGTACAACTTCACCGTTTCGTGACAATCCTTCAAAATTTCAGTCAGTCGACGTGCATACAAATACAATGAAGATTCAAGAAGGAGAGGTTGCGGATGGAGGGTAACGTTGATACAAATCAGCAGCGGAAAACTGTAAGCACGACCTGCAGCTTTTGCGGGACTGGATGTGGTCTCGTCGTAACTGCCGAGAATGGTGTTATTGTTGGAGTTACGGGTGATAAAAAATCACCAGTCAGTCATGGAGAGACTTGTGTGAAAGGTAGTCAGGGATGGGGATATGTTCAGTCTGAAAGACGATTGACAGAGCCATTGATTCGTAAAAACGGAAAACTGCAACCTGCATCGTGGGATGAGGCGTTAAACGTTGTGGCCGAAGCAATCAGCCGTGTGAAGGGACAATACGGTTCGGATGCATTTGGATGTTTCAGTTCATCCCGCGCTACCAATGAAGTGAACTTTCTTGTGCAGAAGTTCATGCGGCAGGTCATTGGCACTAACAATGTGGACAGTTGCAACCGAACTTGACACGCTCCAAGCGTCGTCAGTTTGACGACTGTATTCGGCACGGGTGCCGACACGAATACGTATGACGACTTTGAGAACACGGATTTGATTATCGTCTGGGGCTCAAATACCCAGGAAGCACACCCTATTATCTACAATCATATGCGCCGCGGTGTAAAAAACGGTGCCAAACTAGTGGTAATTGACCCGCGGCATCTTCCGATGGCGAGCTCAGCAGCAGAATGGCTGCCGCTTAATGTAGGAAGTGACATTGTCCTGGCTAACGCAATGGGACACATAATCATTGAAGAAGGACTATATAACAATACTTTTGTTGAACGTGCAACGGAGTCCTTTGACGAGTACGTGAAATCGGTTGCTTCGTACACTCCAGAATTTGCTGAGCGAATAACTGGAGTTCCTAGTGAGCAAATCCGCAGAGTTGCAAGAATGTATGCAGGTGCACAACGGGCGATGCTGGCATGGACGCTCGGCATTACAGAGCATCACAATGGAACTAACAATGTTCACGCATTGGTTAACCTCGCACTTCTTACAGGACACGTTGGCAAACCGGGCAGTGGTTTGATGCCTCTTCGCGGGCAAAACAATGTGCAAGGTGGAGGGGATATGGGGGCTTTACCAAATAAGCTTCCTGGATTTT
>JAKADF010000435.1 GCA_021820805.1 Bacillota bacterium | reverse complement strand
CTCAGTCATTAAGTTGAGCGACAAGCTCTTCAAAGTCGAAATAACGATACTACAAGTATTCTTGCCATGTATTATACTATGCAAAAGCGTATCTGTATATGGGCAATTCGCATGAAGCAAAAGCTGCCAGCAATGTTTACCGAACTTTAGGCAATACGAAAAATGTAAACATTGCTTGAGCTCTGATGGAGGGTATCTTACTGTAATCAAATGCGGGTTGGAGGAGGTCCGCCGACCCATCCCCATTCGTATGTCATAAGCATCATAAAGTCAACTTCTGCGCCTAGGGTCTTGTAATCGAAAGCGCCCATCCAAGGTGCAGTAGGATCATCGGATGTTTTTGGCCCAAGTGCTATGGAAATGGATTTACCAGCAGCACGCGCTGCCTGCCCAAGTTCACGAACGAACTGATTATACAGCCTTCTGTCCGTTTGACGCATGTGCTCAAAATCGATGTTTACACCGCGAAACCCTTTTTGTGACATTGTACGTAAGATGTTTTCAATGACTCGCCTTCTTATTGAGCCGTTTGCCATAATGGTATGAGCGAGTTCTGTGCTGAAGTTATTCCCATCAAAGTTAGTGACCGTCATGAGAGGTGCAATCCTATAACGATTGGCAGATTCGAGCGCAAGTCTGTCTCGAGGAGGTTCAAGCGAACCATCTGCTCTTGCTTCGTAACTAAACATGCACACATAAGTCATGTCTGGCACGTCTTGAAGAATACGCTCGTCAGATGGTGTTCCCTCTGGAAGCAGGTACCCATTGACTTCAATCGTCCGCTTTTGTGCTGGCGCTTTTTCCGCATCGCTCGGTACAATCAAATGCAAACCTGTGACGAGTAAATCCTGTGATTCTAATTCATTTAAGCGGAGAAGTTCACGCGTAGATGTCCCATATTTTTCTGCAATGCCCCGCAATGTTTCACCGCTTTGGACGGTATGAATCAGCATAAATGTAACCACTCCTATACTGGAGAGCGTTTGGTAATCACTTTCGTGACCGAATATGCAAAAACGCTACATTGTATGCAGGCAAACACCTATGTGACCCAACCCGCTTTTCAATTGTTCTTACGGACTAATATTTCGGCAACGTTATCCTCATAAACGACGCGCCAATTTGGGTCATGGTTCAAATAAACGGTTAGGGCATAATTTTGCGGCAGCAATGCGTAACTAAAATTGTATGTATCAAGGAGAGACGGCGCGTTCCAACCAAGGTTTTGGAGTGACATATAGTCTTCAAAAATATTATCGTGCAGAAAAATATCTGTTCGTCCATCGACAAATGTTGGAATGTGTTTATAGATAAGATAGCCGCCGAAGTTATATGCATTGAGCAACCGACCTGGTTCGGGATGGCTGATAAGATAGGTTACAGCATTCACAGGGTAAGCAGTTTTTGAAAAGTGTTTATCAATAGACCCCTTAGTCATCGGCATCGAAATTACAAGGTAGACCAAGCTAAATAGAATCGCAACTGCACAAAACATTTGCATGAATACGGTCGGCTTATCAAGAGACCTTAGTATATATGCAAGCAGTTGTGCGACAAGAGGTGCAGCCGCAAGCGCAAAATAGGGTACAAATCGCTGATAAACAAGAGTAAGAGCAAATGTCCCGACAAAATACAAAGATTGCCTCATGGAAATTTGCCTATTCACCGCAACCATTAAGAGAAAACAAAACGCAAAAAACAATAGAACGCCGTATTTGTAGTACTCGCTGTGAAAATCGGGAGAATGCCACTCGTTAATGCTTGATATCATGAGATGATTCGATGACAAACTCGCATATGTAAGTTCTTTAATTCCGTTTGGACTCAGCATAGCAAGGGCAATTGACAGAATGATCATTCCTAAGAGGCGCATTCTTGCACCTTTCGGCAATGAATACTTACGAAGTCGACCGATGGTTGGAACAAAGCTTATAACGACATCAAATAACAACATCATGATACCGATAGACACAGAACTATGTGCGTTTGCCCAAACCAGAATCAAAGGCGGGACAAAAAAAAGAACCCGGAAATGTCCGCGCCGAACCAGTTCGAGGATAAACATCATCAAGCCAAAAAAGGCATAAGAAATAATCTGCGGACGAACAACCCAAAACGGCCATGCAACGAGAGTAGACAAACATGCAACAATTGCCGCACTTGTACGGCTGTATGGCGGAACTCGCACGCACAATTGATACATCACTAGTACCGTAAACGCGTGAATAAGAGTGATGAGAACCCAGTATCCAAAGAAACCGAAATGGCTGCATAGAAAAGCGAGCACAACCTCAAACAACCATTCTTGCGTCACCCATGGCTGCCCAAGCATTGACCATGAAAAGGGATCAGTTGTTGGCACATGGTGGTGCTGCAAGATATACAAACCTGTGGCGATGTGCCAGGGAGTATCGGGATCGGAAATAAAGCCCATTGCATCCACCGAAAAAAATACAAGCCAAAGGATAATGAGCATGTGCTGAACTCGGAGCGGTTGAATGATACGACGTATGTTATCCATCACTGCGCACTCGCAAATCGGCATAGATGTTAGCTGTGCCAAGCATAAAGAACGGCACAATAAGAACATCGACAATCGTAGAAATCACGGCAACAAGTACGGAATTTTTAATGAGCGCCGCTGCAGCAAAGAGCACAGCGAAACGTAAGATACCGATAAGAACGAAGAGTAGAACAAAATAAATTACGACACGCCAGAAATTGCCCTTCGTTAATTGCCACGAACGTGCCAGTGCGCGACTTGTCATCTTGTGCTCCTCAATCACAACGGACGGGACCAAAGAGAATCGTGCGGCAAACCAAATCACAACGCACAAAACCACAATCAGCGTGACGATGGAAACCAGCATTGCAGCCTGCCTTGCGAAGGCAGAAACAGCCGAGGCAATCAAAATCATTCCAAAGACAATAACAAAATACAGAAGACCAAGCAATATTGTTGTTAAAACACTAGAAACAAGGCGTTTAAACGCATGGACAGAGGCGTCACTCAAATTTACATCTTTGCCGGCAATATGGTGGTTAGTCAGCATATGTACAATCATTCCATACAGGAGCGGAGTAACGAGCAATGAGTAGATAATCGTTAGTGCAAGCGACCACGTTAGAGCAGGAGACCAAAATTGTGAAAGAGAAGCTGTTTGCGGATCTACTCCTGCAGCACCTGACTGTAACTCCTGTATCTTTGTTTCTAAGTCGACCAAACTGTAATGAGTGTTAATATAAGCACTCAAGACATGATAAGGTACTAAAAAACATAGTCCGGATGCAATTAAGAAGCCAAATTTTTCTCGATAAAAACTAAAGTTATCGTCAAGCAGTTGACCAATACCCCGTGGAAACAGCCCTTGTGAAAACTTTTGTCGTGATTCATCTCCCATTATTTAATAGTTCCTCCCTGCTGAACACTAGCATAACACCGACATCATACCATATTAATGAAAAGTTATTTCTTAGATGACGGCTTTAAGTGATTGATGTCTGTCGACTTCCGGCAGCAGGGGGGAATCAAACCTCTTATTTCGGCTTATTTGGAACCACCACAAGATAGCCTTCCATCGGCCCTTGATGCTCTTCGTCTGGATGCGTTAGACATATTAGTC
>JAKADF010000434.1 GCA_021820805.1 Bacillota bacterium | reverse complement strand
TCTTTGCGAACCTGGTTTAAAAATGTATCTTGAATATTAATCGGTTGTTTGGTCATGCTGCTTATTCACTCCCCCATTTACAATGCTTTGACATTATTCTATTGCATCATTTGAAATTCCTGCTAGAAAATTCTTTACCTTTTCTTCCGCTGCTTCTAAAACGGATTTTCCAGATTGAATAATTTCATGTTGATTAAGCCAGATTATTCGGTCATCCCGTAAAAACCACGACATTTGCCGTTTGACAAAGTGACGTGTAGATTGCTTTATTAAAGCCACAGCTGCATCTAATGACATTTTATCTTGCAAATATGACACAATCTCTTTATATCCAATAGCTTGCATCGATTGGGCATCCGGCTGAACGCCGGCTTCAAGCAGAGATCGCACTTCAAATAATAGTCCCTGCTCCATCATTTTATCAACTCGACGGTTTACTCGCTCATACAAAAGAGGGCGCGGAATTTGAATTCCAAGTTGAAGCGTATCGTACCTTCCGCCTCTCTGAGACCAATCATATGTACCCGAAAGAGGTGTATCACGCATTTCACAGATTTCTAAAGCTCTAACAATTCTGCGGACATCATTTGGATGAAGCCTATTAGCTGTTTCTTGATCAACTTTACATAATGCTGCATATAAGGCTTCTTTCCCATGTTGCTCAAGATATGCGTGCCATTTTTCCCTCAATTTCGGTGAACCTGACTTGGCACCAAAGTCCAAATCTTCCGTAATTGATCGGATATATAATCCGGTACCGCCAACAACTATCGGAAGTTGATTATGATATTGCAACGATTGTATCACAGAATCCGCTTTCTGTGCCCACTGTGCAACAGTAAATCTATCAAAAGGATCGACAATATCAATGAGATGATGCGGAATTCCTTTCATTTCATCGATGGTAAGTTTGGCTGTTCCTATATCCATCCCGCGATATACCTGCATTGAATCTGCAGAAATGACTTCTCCGCCAAACTTTAATGCAAGTTCGACTCCTAAATCACTTTTGCCAGTGGCCGTTGGACCTACAATACAGATGACCTTCGGCTTAATGCTTATCATTCCTTTCTCCATATACCATAAGAAATAGATCCGCTTTGTTTATCTATTCCTAAATGAAACTGTTCGAACACTTCTGCATGAGACCGCTCTTTTATGATTACGCATTTTCTGGCAACACGTTTTGCGTGATAGAAAGCAGTCTCAGAAATGGCCGATGCATCAGCAAAAGAGCGTATCGGATCGAACGCAGCAGAATTCGTTCGAGGCATACGAAACATTGGATCAAAGTATACAACGTCAACCGAGTTTGAATCCTGTTGTAAAAGAAAATATTCATGATTGGTTAGAACAAGTTCGATACGAGACAAAAACTTATTTATTTCTCTGTACTTTGGATGACCGTAAACAAGCGCATACCGAAATAGATGATAAAGAATGTCAACACTTTCGATGCTGATAACCTTTCCAGATTTCCCAACAGCAGAAGCTAAGACGATACTGTCTGCGCCAAGGCCAAGGGTTGCATCTATGGCGGTATCTCCCTCTCGAATACCGGCATACTCAATAAGCCTGTCTGATTCGCCGCGCTGCATGCGGAGTATTCGCTGAGACGCCATATTAGGGTGAAAAAATAAAGGTGTTTCGACGGCATTTTCATGATAAATTGCAGGTGCTTGATTCATGACAACAACTGCACTGCAATTTTCATCTTTAAGAACCTGCGCAACACTACGATCTTTACGCTTTACAAAGGAAATCTGAAAAAAATCTGCTGCAACCCTCGCACGTGCTGTCGCAGCTTTTGAGTCCTTCCACGGTGTTGTACAAACAGCACTTATGGTTTGAAAAACAGGTAATTGATTCGATTCAAACAATGCGTTTGAACCCCTTTTCTAAGTCCCGATTCGTCATTCGAATAAACACAGGACGCCCGTGAGGGCAATGAAACGGATCGTCTAAAGTAGATAACGAAACACAAAGCGCTTCCATTTCTTCCTTAGATAGATACCAATTTGCTTTTATTGCAGCCTTGCATGCCCGCGTAACAATAGTATCTCGCAGAACATCTACTACATCTTTCCCCATCCTGCCATTCTCAAAACGCTCGCAAACTTCACCAACAAGTTTTTCGGAGTCTAAACCCTCCCATATATCTGGAATAGTACGCAAAATAACATCAAATCCGCCAAATGGCTCGAATTGGAGCCCCATTTGTGCGAGAACATGTAAATTCTCCATCAAAACCGTGTATTCACTTGGGCCCAGTGTTCGATGAATCGGCGTTAAGAGCGGAATACTATGAATCACTTTTTCTCGCATCCGCTTTGAAAACCGCTCGTATAAAACTCGCTCATGGGCTGCGTGCTGGTCAATAATATACAGACTTTCGCCGTCATCTGCCAAAATATACATTCCGAGGGCTTGTCCAATCGGGTGTAACCGCCAATTTTCTGACCTTTTTTCAACTTCGTCGTTTTCTCGTTCAATAAAATTCGCAACAGTTGGTTCAGCTCTTTGAACTGTCGGCTGACTTAAAACCGCATCCACATGAATCTTAGATACATCACTTGTTTGACGAGCCGGCATAGGGTACTGAAAATGCCGATTAGATGGTATTTGACTGTCTTTTTGTGGAACTTCATATCTGTTTTCAAATACAAATGGCGCCTCTGCCGCATGTGTTTCATGCTTTCCTTCACCAAATTGAAAAGAAGGAACCATGAGTATTTCATCTAACGCTTTTTTTACTGTCCTCTGTACTAAACTGCACAGATCACGTTCCTCGCTAAACCTGGCTTCCATTTTATGTGGGTGAATATTCACATCTACAAGCGTCGGGTCAAGTTCAATGTAGAGTACATATATCGGATGGCGATTAACCATTAGTCGAGATTCATAGCCAGCTACCACTGCTTGGTGGATCCCAATATTTCGAATTGGTCTTCCGTTTATAAATAAGTGCCCATGACTTCGTGAAGAACGCGACTGAGTCGGTCGGCCTGCATATCCGTGTACAGTATAATCAGGTGTAGAACCTCGAAACGAAATAAACTGTTTTGCTTCGCCAACTCCATAAAGTGATGCAAGTACTTCACGGACATCTCCTCGTCCTGCCGTACGGAACAAAACGTGCCCCGATGTAACACATTCAAACGATACATCTGGTCTCGACAGTGCGGCCTTTTGAATCACTTCTATAGAGCGGGCTTGTTCAGTCTGAACTGTTCGCAAGTACTTCAATCTGGCTGGAGTATTGAAAAATAAGTCCCTAACCTCAATAGTTGTACCAGGAGGCGTTCCAATCGGCTTTGGACCTTCCAGTTTATCCGGCCCAAAAGTGGTCACTTCAATTCCACGTACAGAATCAGCCTGTCGTGTACGTAATGTCACCTTAGACACAGCCGCAATTGAGGCGAGTGCTTCTCCGCGGAAGCCTAAAGTTTTAACACGAAACAAATCTCGTTCATTGGTTAATTTACTTGTTGCATGCCGAGAAAAAGCAAGCACAGCATCCTCACTATCCATCCCGTACCCATCATCCTGGATACATATAAGTGAAATGCCTCCATCTGCCAGTTCCACGCGAATCGATTTCGCTCCCGCATCGAGACTATTTTCAACTAATTCTTTAACACA
>JAKADF010000433.1 GCA_021820805.1 Bacillota bacterium | reverse complement strand
GCGATCTAAAACATACAAGTATCCGTCCTCATCGATATAGCCGATATCTCCCGTATGGAACCAACCGCCGACAAATGATTTTTGATTTGCTTCTTCTTGATTTAAATATCCAGAAATCACGGTCGGCCCGCGGACAATAAGTTCACCCTCCACATTCGGTTCTTCCACTATACTGCCATTTAGATACACAGCAATTTCGGCTGCTGCAAGCGGTATGCCGGAAGAACCCAGCTTTCGGAGTGCATCTTCAGTCCGGAGAACACAAACTGTCGAATCCGCTTCTGTCATACCATAACTCTGATAAACAGGAACGTGCAGGGATATGGCCTCTTCCATAAGCGGTCTTGGTGTAGCGCTGCCTCCGAGAAAAACGACTCTCAGGCTGTCTTTGTACCCCCGCCCTTCCCGCAATGCCAGCATACGCTGCAGCATTGTCGGAACGACGGAGATTATAGAGATATCATCTTCATCCAAGGCACGGTTTACTGAAGCAGCATCAAAGATACTATGAATGACAACGGTCGTTCCATAGATAGCACTGCGCATCAGTACTGCAAGTCCTCCTACATGAAACAAGGGCATTGGCACTAACCACTTGTCGCCGTGACGCAAACCAAACGAGATTCCCGTACCAAGAGCATTAAACAAATGGTTGCCATACGTAATTTTAGCACCTTTCGGGAATCCCGTTGTCCCCGATGTGTACAAAACAGCCTGTATTTCAGACAAAGTAATAAGGTCGCGTCCAACCCGTTCAGAAGACGGACTAGGCCAATCCACAAATCGTTCAATCTGTAACGCCTCGAACTTATGCTTGCCAGCACTCACAACATCAGCGGCAGTTTCACCGAACGGTGCGTCAAACAGCAAGGCGGATACTCCAGCATCTTCTATCTGAAATAACATTTCAGAAACAGTTAAACGCCAATTAATTGGAACAAGCACCATACCTGCTTGCATTAGTGCGTGCACTGTTTGGGCATACCAGTACCCTGATTTCATAAGAACAGCAACTTTGTCTCCCGGTTTTGCTCCTTGCTCCTGCAGAAGAAATGCAAATCTCGTCGCCCTGTCAAACAGTTCCGAATATGTTAAAGCACCTTCCTCTGCACAAACTGCAAGGGTACTCCCATTCTCAACCGATTGTCGTTTTAACCAATCAGGCATTGTCATTCCATCTGAACCTTGTTTCATATTACAAGCGTTCTCCTCTTCAAACACAAGTTTCTGAAAGAACAGGCCCCCGGTTTGAAAATCAAAACCGAAGAGCCTGTGTGATCTCTTGCCTAGACGACTACGGCAAACGACGGAACTTAGAAAAATTAGGTTTGCGTTTTTCGAGGAACGCATTTTTACCTTCTGCAGCTTCTGCCGTCATATAATAAAGCATTGTTGCATCTCCTGCTAACTGCTGCAATCCTGCTAAACCATCTGTGTCTGCATTAAAAGCCATCTTCAAGAAGCGCAGTGCAATCGGACTCTTCTCCAGTATCTCCTGCGCCCATTTAATGCTTTCTTCTTCCAACTTTTCAAGAGGAACAACCGTATTAACAAGTCCCATGTCGAGTGCTTCTTGTGCGCTGTACTGACGGCACAAATACCAAATTTCTTTCGCTTTTTTGTGTCCCACAGTACGTGCAAGGAGGGTTGCTCCATATCCAGCATCGAAACTGCCTACTCTCGGTCCTGATTGCCCAAAACGAGCATTATCTGCGGCGATGGTTAAATCACAAACCAGATGCAGAACATGTCCGCCGCCAACTGCGTATCCAGCAACTACCGCAATTACTGGCTTTGGAAGTGCTTTAATTTGGCGCTGCAAATCAAGCACATTTAAGCGAGGCACCTCATCGGATCCTACATATCCACCAACCCCGCGCACACGCTGGTCGCCGCCTGAGCAAAATGCCTTGTCACCTTTACCCGTTAAAAGTACAACGCCAACTGTTTCGTCATCACGAATAATATTGAAAGCATCAATCATCTCTTGAACAGTCTCTGGACGAAAAGCATTATGTACTTCTGGCCGGTTAATGGTAACTCTTGCAATACCTTCAGCTTTTTCAAAAATAATATCCTCATATTCTTTGATTCGAACCCATTCAAGTGCCATGTAAAATGTCCTCCTTTAATGACTAATCAAATCTGACATCGATAAAAGGCAAATTCGTAGAAAAGACATACATTGCTATTATAAAGCTTGTCCTGCCTCTGAATCAAAAAATGACCAGTTGCTGTAAAGGAATCAGGTCTGATAGGATAACAACAGTACTGTTTTTATCACCCTATATTCATTTTGGCAAAACGAATTCATTCAGTCTAAATTAAGGAGGGAACTTTGTTGAAGCTAAAAGAACAGTTTCACGTATGGTGGCGGCTGTTCCGTCCGTTTACACTCACCGCTTCCATCGTTCCAGTCCTCGTAGGAACTGGTCTTGCTTTTCGACACGGTTATCATTTTCATACAGGCCTTTTTCTTGCTATGGTTATCGCATCAATGCTGATTCAATCTAGCACGAATATGTTCAACGAGTATTTTGACTACAAACGCGGACTAGATACAAAAGAAATGGTTGGCATTGCTGGTACAATTGTTCGCGATGGAATTCATCCAAAAACAGTACTTTTTCTAGCATGGCTATCTATTTTAGTTTCTGTCGGACTTGGCATTTATATATGTGCATCTACGTCATGGTGGCTTGCTCTTATTGGCACAGGTTGCTTAGCAGTTGGATACTTGTATTCAGGCGGGCCAATGCCCCTCGCTTACACTCCTTTTGGTGAACTTGCAGCTTCTATAGCAATGGGACCGACAATTGTGCTTATCGCATACTTTCTTCAGACAAGTACTATAACTTGGCGGGCGATTGCAGTATCAATACCAATCGGCCTTTTGATTGGAGCTATTTTGCTTGGAAATAACATCCGTGACATGGAACAAGATAAACTCGGTGGAAGACGTACGATAGCGATTTTACTTGGACGGGAAAAAGGTCGGATATTATTCGGATCCGTTTTTGTTGTTGCCTATTTAGTGACTATTGCCTTGATTGTTGCTGGAGAGCTCACTCCATTTGCACTTATCGTGCTCATCACTACCCCAACTGCAGTTTATGTGACACGTTTATACTATAAGTTTACAGAACCAATGAAACTCCATGCTGCTGTAAAAGGTACGGCTGTTCTACTATTCCGGTTTGGCTTCCTTATGTTTGCAGCGATGTTTATTTCAAACCTTAATCTGTAGCTCACTATATGAATAAGCGCAGGAGCCCTTGCCAAAGCAAAGGACAACTGCGCTATTTGTAATACATACAACATTTAACACATCATTTATAATGCTTTAATAACAGAATCCCAATCCGTACGCGGCTTTTGACAGGTAAAGTTCTCGCAAATATAGATTGTCGTTTCGCCGTTTTGTGCCTTTTGAGACTCTACATATGGGGCAATGCTTGCAATTTCTTTTCCTTTTTCCCCTTCCGGCCGGAATATACACACAGACTCTGGCATGTATTTCTCCAAAACAGAACGCAAAGCTTTTTGCGTATCTTCACTCTCGTCTTTTCCTGCAATCACAATTTCCTTTACTTCCCCATATGCGAATAAGACGGCGAGAAGATAGAACGTATAGCCTGGCGGATAAGCATCTATC
>JAKADF010000432.1 GCA_021820805.1 Bacillota bacterium | reverse complement strand
GATGGTAGCAGCGGGATTGGCTACATTTTTTCCCGCTATCGTCGGAGCGGAACCGTGGGCTGGTTGAAACATGGCATGTTCATCGCCGATGTCCCCTGAGGCTGCCATTCCTAAACCGCCAACCGTTGCGCCCGCTAAGTCTGAAAGGATATCTCCGAACATGTTTTCCATTACTAGGACGTCTAGGCGTTCTGGGCAAAGTACTTGGTAAGCTGCCATTGCATCTACGTATTCCCGCTCAGTACGGATTTGAGGATAACTTTTTGCAACATCATCAAAAACCTCTCTAAAGAATGCGTACGATTTGAGCACATTTGCCTTGTCAACACATGTTACAGTGGGCAAACGGCCTGTATTCTGTGCCGCGCGTTTACTTGCAAGTTTAAATGCGTATCGAACGACCTTTTCAGTACCGTTGCGTGTGACGACGATTGTATCTGTAGTCAGGTCATCTCGAACTCGGCATCCTCCGTTTCTGGAGGCGTAAAGTCCCTCGACGTTTTCGCGAACCACGATATAGTCCACTTTGGACGTATTTGTCATAACTGTAGGTACTCCCCTGTAAAACCGTACAGGACGTACGCCAGCATATAAATCTAAATCAAATCGTAAACGAAAGATGACATCTCCATTCACTTCGCGACCGTCTGGGTGCCGTGCATTCGGCAAGCCTATCGCTCCCATAAAAATCGCATCGGCATCTTTGCAGTGGCGAAATGCCTCTTCTGTCATAGCGGATCCTGTTCTTAAGAAGCGCCCTGCCCCGACGTCAAAAGTCTCAAGTTCAATCTCAATACCATCACATAAACTGCTCACGGTCTGAAGAACTTTCATGGCCTCTGCAGTGACTTCCGTGCCGATTCCATCACCAGGTAATACACAGATTTTTAATGTTGTCATATTTCGTCGTCCTTTCATCCAAGGTCAAGATGGAAAATCCGCTGAGGATTCGTTGAGAAAACGGCTTCCATCTGAGCATCAGTTAGAACAGATTGGTACTTTGCAAGTTCGACTGGGATATTCTCCATATGATCAGAACCGTAAATAATCCGGTCTATCCCGATCTCGTTAACCATTGCACGAACAGAGAATGTTGGGCACCAAGAAGGTTCGAGAATTATATTTTCACAAACCTTTGCGGCCACAATTGCCTCTGAAGTAAACACAGCAAAACCAGCATGAGCTAGAACAAATGTGACATTTGGAAAACGTGCGGCAGGTTCAATCATGAGTGATGGAAGTGCATTTAACGACCCAAGTCCAGTATGAATGATGACCGGAACGTGAAACTGGTCTGCTAGTTCGTAAACTTTTTGACACTTAGGTGAAATAGGCGATATGTTATGACCATGAGGATGTAATTTTACGGCGACAAAATGGTACGTATCTACACAACGGCGAAATTCTTTTTCATACTCCTCTTCAGATAACCAAGGGTCAATGCTTGCTATGCCAAAAAATCGACCTACATATATCTCGGTCAATTGGTGAATCTCATTGTGAACTGAATTGATGTTTTTAAGGGTAGGTTGCGGCATGACGAACCCATGGGTTATTCCATATTTTCTCATATACTTGATTAGGTCATCAGCAGTAGTTTCATGACCGCTGAACTTCGATATACCTAGGTGCATGTGCGTATCTATAATTGTAATCGTCTGCTCTCCCTTGATTCACTCAGTAAACTGCTCATGGTAGGAAATCAGTTTAACGGATCTATTTTTTGCCCTTATGATACTTTCTTTTAAAAATTGAACAGCACGGTCTGGTTTATGGCTCGTGATAGCATGTAAGATATTTTTGTGAGATTGCACGGATTCATCATTAAAGCTATCCAACCTATGAATAAAGGCACGGTAAACTCGAATTTTTCGCCAGGTGTTATGGAGAGTGTCCATTAACTCTTCATTCTCGCAGTGGCTTAACAGTTTGTCGTGAAACTGTTCGTCGGTGTCTATTGTGCGAAGCAACTGACCTTGGCAGGAGTCCTGTTGAGCAATTAAGCTTTGCAGTTCGTCTATATCCGTTTGAACGAGGTATGGTATTGAAATGGCGGCACTATACGTCTCGAGGACCTCTCTCAATTCAAACAGGTTTTCAATTTCCTTTAGATTGATAGGTCGAATAATAACTCCTTTACGGGGAAGTTGGATTACCAGCCCCTTTTGTTCAAGAATATGGAGAGCATCACGCACAGGTAATCTTGATACTCCAAACATTTCTGATAACTGCGTTTGTACTAATCGTGTTCCTAAAGGGAAATCTCCAGTTAATACTCCTTCTTCAATTTTTTCTGCGATAAATTGAGCCACCGTCTTTAGTTCGTCAATGCTCTCTGCCATGCTCCTAACTCCCATGTAAAGTTTCTCCCTTACAAGCTTTAACATCTGGCTCTATAACATAGTTGGTATCAAACTGTTTTCCGATTTACCTCTTCTGTTGTCTGATGGACTGTAATACTGTATACAGTATGACGGTGTATCAGGGATATTCCGAGAATAATCAAACTATTCTAGATGCATTTCACCCGTATGGTGTATTTTTGAGGTCAATAACCCATCACGGGGTATGGGTTTGTGGTAATTCTATTTCGGGGGTAAATGAAAAGGTTTATGTTGAACATGGTAAACTGATTTGTATGCTCAAGCTATATATCTAATTGGACAAATGCCCCATTTGGAATAATTCCGAGTTCAAGATTCTGCCATCTTCCAATTTGCCTAATAACACTTCCATGAGTCATAACAAGAATATTTTTATCTTTGTAGTTTGTTTTTAAGATTTTAAGACCATTTGTTAACCGCTTTTCGAGCATTAAAATTGGTTCGATCCCGTTCAACGCTTGGTCAACTTTCTCTATATCAGGTATACCGTAATGATCTTTAATTTCGTAGTTTGTTTTACCTTCGAAGATACCAAATGATCGTTCGCGAAAATCTGTTAACACGTGTGCTGGAACATGAAGCATTTGACTACAAATCTTTGCAGATTGTTTCGCTCTTAACAGCGGGCTAGAAATGAGATGAGAAAAACGAAATTCAGATGAGATTCTAAAATACTCACAAGTTTCCTTAATCTGACGGATCCCCGTTAAATTGATTGGAACAGGGCGTATTCCTTGAATTTTTCCAGCAACATTCCAGTCCGTTTCACCGTGACGCATAAAAATGATCTTCATAACTACCCTTTCTTTACTTATCTTTTCTTGTGAATGGATTGTAATTTGTGTCCTCTTAGGTCAAAGGTCTAACATTCGATATAAACTTTCAACGTCTAGATTTTCGCGTATGATGTTAGCTAATCGGTTATAAGCGCTGGAACGTATTTCCTCCATTGAAATAGATTCCTCAACCTCAGGTATTCCGTGATGTGTGCGGATTCGGTTTAGCCATTTTGTTCGAAACTGATTATTATGTAGGATTCCGTGAAGGTAAGTGCCAATAAATCTGCCATCTCGCGAAATACTGCCTTCCTGAATAAAGTTTGTGGATCCCCATTCACAAATGCTCGCAAATGAATTATAAGCACCAATGTGCTTTGTCACACCCATGTGTATTTCATATCCTTCAACTTCGGTTCCTGCAAAGTTATTTTCTAATGTACCTTTAACAAGTACTGTTCTCTTCTCACCCTGCAGTGTTGTAATGGTTTCAAAAATA
>JAKADF010000431.1 GCA_021820805.1 Bacillota bacterium | reverse complement strand
ATTTTTTACGCCAGATGGAAAACATATCATTATCAACGAAGAGGATAATCAGATGCTCGCAGTCATTGATAACACACCATATGATGCGTGCATGTTGCCAAATGGTAATACGCCGTTGCCGGACGGTAATTTGCTGGTTGCTGATTACGAAACGCCAGGTCGCGTGGAGGAAGTTTCTCCATCCGGAAAAGTCGTTTGGTCATACGAAAAAGCGTATGGATCTGGCGAACTAAAAAATCCGTCTCTAGCCGTTGACTTACCGAATAGAAATATTTTGTTAAACGATGATTATAACGATCGCGTCGCCGTTATCAATCCGCATCTTGGCCGGATAGTTTGGCAGTATGGCCATACTGGAGTTGCCGGGACGAAGGAAGGTTATTTGAATACACCTGACGGTCTTGATCTTGTTTCCCCAAATGTGAACCTTACCTAATATTGAATCAAATTTGTTTTAGAAGGAGTGTGTTTTGTGAGTCTTCTGAATGAAGTTATGGATTTTAATCAGGCATTTGTGTCGAACGAGGAATATGAGCCATATGAAACCACGAAATTGCCTAATAAAAAAATGGCCGTTATCACATGTATGGACACACGGTTATTGGAACTCCTTCCAAAGGCAATGAATCTCCGGAATGGGGATGCAAAAGTTATTAAAACAGCAGGTGCAATTATTCGAGATCCGTGGGATAGTGTTTTAAGTGGTCTGATGATTGGTATCTACGATTTAGGTGTTGAGGAAGTTTTCGTTGTTGGACATAGAGACTGTGGAATGTCAGCGATAAATGTTGATTCAACACTTAAAAAAATGAAAGCACGTGGAATATCGGAAGAAACGCTTACAACGCTCGCTCATGCAGGAATTGATTTACATAAACAGCTTGCCGGATTTGAAAATGTTTCCGACAGTGTTATGAGCAGTGTAAAAGTGTTGCGGAACCACCCATTGATTCCAGAAGGCATTCCCATCCATGGGCTGGTAATTGATCCGAAAACGGGCGAGCTTGAAGTTGTTACTAGCGGATATGAAGAAAAGTAAATGAAATATGTCGTTTTGGGTTTCTGCCGCGTTTTTAGCAGCAAATTCGCATAAACTGTGAGCAACATGAGGTGATGGAGCTCACCATAAAACGCCCCTTTTAGAGGATGATGGCTCCTGCAGATCGGTTACGATTTGCAGGAGCTTTTTTTCATTGAATCTAAAACTATTTTTATGGTACAGGAGTTGAATTCTTGGCCTAAAAGACCTTGGATGTTTGTCCACGGTAGGTATTCGTCTTGGACAACAATGCCTCCTCCACATAAGGTATTGCAAGTTGCCAACGGATTTAAGGCATCCATACTAAATTGGAGGGGAAAAGGCATGTTTTCTCTTAGCGGAGCTGATTTGGCGAGATTTTTGTTCGGCTTAGTTGTTCTTCTCGCAGCAGCGAATGTCCTTGGGTACATTGCTGAGCGATTAACAATTCCCCGCGTTATTGGGGAAGTTGCAGGTGGTTTGTTGCTTGGACCTACGCTCATGGGATATTTCTATCCGAGCGCATTCCACTGGTTATATCTTGGGTTTCCCGAGGAAGGAAAATTGTTTGGACTGATTTATCAGCTTGGTATGATTCTCCTGATGTTTAATGCTGGTTTAAAGTTCCAAGCAAGATTTGAAAAATCCGACGCCAAAATAGGGATTGCTATTATAGTCGGCTCAACAGTAATTCCATTCGTCGTAGGATGGCTGTCCACTTATTTGTTTAATCCTGCAGGGTTCTTAGGGCCAGACCAAAATGTTACTGCACTTAAAATCGTTGTGGCTATCTCGATTGCAGTAACATCGATTCCGGTCATATCGAAAATATTTGCCGACCTTGGAATTCTACACTCTCGTTTTGCCAAAATTGTAGTTGGCATAGCAGGGGTTCACGATATTATTCTATGGGTGGCTTTAGCCGTTGCTTCAAGTATTATTAGTTCCCATCAAGGTATCAATGCTCCCGTGTTGTTAAAAAGCTTAGGCGTAACATTTGGATTTTTGTTCGTGTGCATTTTCATTGTGCCTTGGGTTCTCAAACGTGTTACTTCAAAACGTGCGAATATTCTTTTTCGCGCATCTTTTCTCGGGTACTTTCTCGTGATTTTGTTCGCCTTGTCAGATATTGCCGGCTACTTGAATGTAGATGTTATGTATGGCGCTTTACTTGCAGGTATTGCGACAAAGCTGACGCTCCCAGAACATCTGTTTAAGCGTATTGACGTAAGCGTTCGAGAAATTTCCTTCTCATTCTTTATTCCGCTGTATTTCGCAATTGTTGGTCTACAGTTAGACTTGGCGAAAGACTTTAACGTTGGATTCTTCCTCTTGTATTTAATTTTCGCGACTGTAATTCAGAGTGTAGTTGTGTATTTCACTTGCCGAATCATTCGCTGCGACAAGCTCACGAGTACGAATCTAGCTGCGGCGATGAATGCCCGCGGCGGTCCTGGCATTGTGCTATCGACAGTTGCATTTTCGCTGGGAATTATCAATCAGAACTTTTTTGCAATACTCGTAATGTTAGCACTTGTAACCTCCTGGATGGCAGGTTCATGGTTGCGGCATGTGCTGAAAAGCGGCAGACGACTTATGCCTGGCGACGAAAACCTTGTTCCGGTTAAGGTGCAAGAAGAAGTACGGTTTGAGTTATCGCATAATGCAAAATAGGCTCTTCTTATTGCAGAACGGCAGCATCATCAAGCGACTTTCAGAAATCTGAAAGCCGCTTGATTGCATTATACTTTTACACAGAGTGCCATCCATTCATCTACGTACAGGGACTTTACTTTTCCATTATGTTCTTTTACTTCAAAGTACCCTTTCTTTGAATCCGCACCAGATAAAATGTACTCTTCTACTCTTGTAAGTTGTTCTTCTGATGTAACCATTCGATGTGCCCAAGAGTCAAAGTCGTAAAATTTCCGCTTTGGAAAAGACTTTTTAATTTGAAAACCGACTGACTGGAACCATGATTCCCATTCCGTAATGGAGGGGCATCTCACGTGGCTCGGATCTCGCAATTTTTCAAAAGTATTGTGGTATTCGGCGAGTGCTTGGTCGTTTGGCGATACGTTGTCAATGAGTACAAAACAGCCATTCTTTTTCAAAACTCTATAGGTCTCCGAAACAAACTTCTTTGGGTTTAAAAAGTGATGAGCTGCTATCCTACACGTAACAGCATCGAAAGAGTTATCGAGAAATGGCAAAGATTCCGCGTCTGCGACAATATAACTAACGTTTGTGCAGCCACTCTTTAGGAGATGATTTCGTGCAGCTTCCAACATAGCCTTGGTCAGATCTGCGGCTACTACGTTATGTACATGCGGAGAAAGAGCTTTTGCCACATGCCCTCCTCCTGTAGCAATATCTAGCACTGTCCACGTTAATTCTGGTGCTAACCAATTGATAAGCAATAATAAATCGTCGCTTTGTGCGTGACTTTTACTCGAAACATATTTGTCTGCAGTTCTTCCAAATTGGCTTTGAACAAGCTTCTTGAGGTCGTTTTCATTTGTCATTCCATCCATCACCGCCTAAAAAATAAATACTACAAAATTTAGCGTTGTGGATATAGGCAGTTAACATGTCTATATCGTTTTTTATAATATGAATAGTGTAATTAGGCAAAAAAGGGC
>JAKADF010000430.1 GCA_021820805.1 Bacillota bacterium | reverse complement strand
AAGCTTGAAAACCGCCGAGTTCGCAAGGGCTCCGTGGGTTCGAATCCCACCCTCTCCGCCAAAAAACTCAATAGTGACGCGGGTTCCTAGGTATCGATGATATCTTGAGACCCGCGTCATTTTTTCGGCTTGTGCGCCTTCAGTGCGCCTAATCGTTTTTGTGCGCTTTTTGTGATCCCAATAGCGTCTCCATGATTTGAACAACCTGCTCTTGCATTCCTGGCACAACGTGGCTGTAGGTATCTAGAGTTAAATTTGTGGTGGAATGACCTAACCGTTCAGCGACAATTTTTGGATGGACGTTACCAGCCATTAGCAAGGTGGCACTAGTGTGGCGAAGGTCATAGACTCGTATTGTTTCTGGAAGGTCGGCTTCGCGCAAGATCGGTTTAAAGTGACGCTTAGATATTTTTGTCTCGTCAGAGTAATCACCCAACTCGTTTGGGAACACCAGATTGCGATCCTCCCAAACATTTGCTGACTTCATACGCTCCTGTGTTATGCGGAGCCTGTGTGCTTTTAAAGCCGTGACAGTTCTGTCTGTGATATGCACGCTTCGACGGGACTTGCGTGTCTTCGGTTCTCCAAAATACCTTTTTGATTTCCCGGTAGAAAGTGCTTTGGTGATGTGTACCAGACCGCTTTCAAGATCCACGTCATCCCACGTTAAAGCTAACGCTTCACCTGGGCGGAGGCCCGCATCCATGAGGAGCACAAAAAAAGCATAATATCTGTCACTGCTAGCAGCGTCCAAAAAGCGATTAATTTCGTTAGGGTTTAGAGGACGCATTTCGCGACGCACAGGGCGGGGTACGTCGACTAGATCGGATACGTTTTTAGAAGTCAACCCCCACTTAAGTGCTTGATTTAAAGCGGAATGCAAGACTGTGTGAACATGGCGCGCGGTATCGGGGCCACTGTCAGCGGCAAGCATGTTATAAAGCTTTTGGACTTGGTCTGCGCGTAATTCAGACGTACGAATGTGGCCTATATGTGGAATTACATATTTTTCAGCTAGCCGCGTGTAGTCATCTAATGTACGCTCACGTACACGATTTGCTACTGTCTCTGTTAGCCATCGGCGCATATACATAGCTAATGTTTCTTTTGATGGAATTTGAAAGTTTCCTTGTGCCTTGTCAACTAGTTGCTCTGAAAGCCAGGCTTCAGCCTCCTTCTTTTTCTCAAAAGTCTTCGATACCCAGTGACGCTTCCCGTCGTCACCCTTGCCCGCAAAGACTCGAGCAAGATATTTACCATTATCCCTTTTTACAATTTGTCCTCTTCTTGGCATTGAGGATCTCTCCCTACCAATAAATTGAAATTCTAACTTAGTATAACGCTATCTAAATAGGCGCACAAGTGGCGCACAGTGTAGTTTTAAACATTGGTATTAAAGGGCATAGATGGTGGTAGGCGGTTAAGGAAACCGCCGAAATGCGCTGGTGCTAAATAATGGAGCGATGAAGATATTACTTCGAGTAATGAGATTTGCTGCTAATGAACCAACCGCATGATAGTTTGCTTCAAAAATTTCTGTTGCCACGGTGCGAAATGAGGTTAGGGCGTTTCCACACAAGAAAACATGTGTGGCGCAAATGAAGGGGAGAGAGCGAGAGGTGAAATGTTTATTACGAAGATCCATTAATGGAAATTCGTATTGGATTTTTGGAAAATGCATTTGTGATAAAAGATAAATAAATAGTGGTCAAAGTATTACGTCACTCTCAATGGAGTAGTACGGATGTCCGAATGCCAAACTGTATATAGGGCATTCGGACATGGCAACTTGTTTCAATTTGCGGCATTTATAAAAATTGATGCTAATTGTTTAGCCCTATTTACACTTTGCTGTGTTTCGGCACTCATCAATATTTCAAACAAAACTCCGGTTTTAGGGTCAATCCACATTAAACATGGACCGGTGAATTGCGTATTCGCTAGATAAGCAGATTGTCCACCTACGGTACTCTTATTTGCTTTTGCGAAGATTTGTCTTGCCCAGGTATTTTTCCCTGTGCTTTGAATGACAGTTAAATTCCCGATACCTTTTGCATTGCTATCGTATTGAATTCCGAATTGCTGTGTATTGGATGCAAAGTTGACATTAGATGAGACAATGCCTTGATGATAGCCAGTTAATGTTCTCGACGGAATCACCGGTTTAAAACTAATTGCCTTCATTGCTTCAGATACATTGTTTGTAGAAATCAGGATCGATGGTTTTTGAGTGTTTATTACGTTGAGATGAGTGGCAATATCTTCGGCTTCACTAGTTGAAAATGTGCTGGAAAAAGTAAGGTTGAAATCGATGTGATTTTTTACAAGCGCAACATAAAAGTACTTTAATGTGTTGGACTGGTTACTCAAGACCGGACTGACTATGAGGTTTATGCCGTTCTTGGTTACCCTTTTGGGATTTTGTACATGATCCGATTGAAGAGACGGCTGTAATTCTGAAGTCAATTGCTCAGACAGATTAAACCATTTCGAACCAGTTCCGCCATACTCTACAGAAAAATTACCGACATTACCTCGTATATTAATTGAACTCTGCTGGTACATCTTTAGTCCCGACGTAATTGAGGGCAGTAGCGGTGTGAACGATAAGAACTTCGTATAATCAAACGGAGTATCATTTTGTGATTTCTTTGTTGTTTCTACTGAGTTTGACGGGTAAGCTGGACGTGATGAGACCAGTCCTCCAGTTGTTCCGTGGATGTTTAAGGACGAACGGTGTAATGGGACATGTATAAATACCGCTATGGCAACAGCAATGCCCGATAACGCAACAATTGTAGACTTAATTGCGGTCACGGGCTTTTTACTCTTCTCAGATTCCCGTACCGTGTTTTTTAAGTTTGACCTGATTTGTTCAAAGGACGAGTTGTTCATCTTGAATTTCGGAACTTCCTTCAGTTTAGCTTGCACATCGTTTTCATCGAACCAATCCATTAGGGACACCTCCTTGAATGGAATACTGAATTCGCTTGATTGCACGAAAATAGGTGGTTTTGACTTTAGACTCTGACCAACCTAAAATCTGTGCCGTAGTGCGAATTGAAAAGTCTTCTAAACTGCGCAATATCACTACCTCCCTATAACTTTGTTTTAGGGCAAGTAATGCAGAAATAATTTGCCGTTTTTCTTCGTTCAACTCCACTCTCTCTTCTACAGAAAAATCACTTTCTAAACTACGTAACAAATCGTCTCCAATAGTGTTTTCGATGGGGCGTTTCATTTTTCGCATGGCATCAATTGCAGTGTTTCTTGCAATGGATAAAAGCCAGGCTTTTGGGTCTACAATTTTATTTTGCTTTCCCAGGTGAGTCCATGCCTTTATAAAAGTTTCTTGGACTAAGTCTTCCACATCATGGGAATATGTATAGTAGACCAAATAGTTAAAAACATCGTTTGCGTATAACTCGAACCACGTTTCGATTGTTTCCCCATTCACTTCACCATCCTCCTTTTCAACGAAAGGACGAAATCTATTTTGATAAGGTTACACTTTTCACTGTAGAAATCGATGCTATTAGAATTTTGCGCTCAAGTACAAAGAAGAAGTCCGCTAAGTCCCCCTACACAGGCGTAGTAATAAGGTTACCAATCCAAATATTGGCATAACATTTGCTTGAGGAATGTAACGCGGTGCTTGAAAAA
>JAKADF010000429.1 GCA_021820805.1 Bacillota bacterium | reverse complement strand
TAGATTATCCGCCTAAAATTCAGCGTGCAAGAACAAAAATTTATAAATTGTCTGGAGTTGTTGTAAAAAAGAGCACGCTTTAAGTACTTCATTTTTTGCAGCCGAATGTTTTCTCCCTGTTTTTCTCAAGGTATGACGCAGACTGCTAATTACATGAACCAAAAGTGTCCGATAACAAAGGCTGTAATGCTGCCCTACAGATCTACAACATTTTTTAACTTCTATTATGTACGTTGGATTCCAAGTGCTGCTTTACGTATTTCTCGACGATTATTATCGTGGGGAGGATCTTTAAACCATGCATTGTTCATCATAATCTTGGCACCACTCTCACCATACACTTCAACTTCCCTGATCATTCGTGTATACGTAGAAACCAAATCATGTCTCATAGCCTGTCCAAGTGCACGCCCATAGCTCACAGTGCTTATCGAGCTCATCTGGTTCGTGTGATACATAATTAACTTATCAGAAAATGTTCTTGTATTTGAGCCAGTCACACCAAATCCCCACGATGTTGGTATAGGCAAATTATTGTGTAAGAGGATTTTTGTCAAAGTCTTAATGTGTTTTACTGCAATGTCTCTTCCATGCATTAAATACCTACGAACCTTTTGCGATTTTGCAATTTGGCTAAACGCAACCAGTATCGCTTCTTCAAAAAGCTTCCTTTGAATATTGAGATATAAGTGTGAAATTTCCGCGACAGCAAGAGGTCTTCGATGCCCAAAAACGCTTCCTAGAAACCTACAATTGCGTACACGATTTGCCTTATTAGAAACAGAAACAAATGGCGATCTCATATACATCTCTTTTGCAAGTAGTAAATCTACAGCTTTATTGCGTAACTCTACACTTTCCGTTAAACAAGTTGTGTAGAAACTGCGTATATCCACGCGAGATGAAGAGGACAATGCCTCCCCATAATTTGATATACCGCCCCTTGCCATTTCATCTACGTAATTAAGATAAAATGTATCTGAGAACAGCCGAGGTGCGGACAAATTTATATCTTCATCTGTAAAGACTGGTTGAACTGAAAAATTCTCTTGGTTAAGCAAACTTTTCACCAATTTAATGCGCCCTTCTGAAAGGCATGTCGTATGTTTTAAAAGAGTTGATACTTGTTTGTCATCGACATGCTGTAAAAAGAACCTAAGGAAACAAGTCGACATGCTTTCATACATATACGAACTCCAAAGAGTTCCCATTTCTGAAGAAGTCAATTTTATATTGTGTTCCACTTTCCTGGAACCTCCACATTTATTTATCCCACAATACTTTACCCAACTGAACAAATTGGAATGCTTTTACCTAATTACACGTTAAAAGTAAAAAAACAGGAGCGCCCAAGTAGGCTTGTCCATTCAATATGCGTATAATCGTCTGAGACAATTAACTCATTTGCTTGCTTTCAAATAAACCATATGAATTTTACGCGCAACTCTTTGAATTGCAAAGCGGGTAATAATAGCCTTACGTCCGAATTCACCTAGCGTGCGGATAAGTTTCGGTCGGTGCAAAAGATACTTAATATCTTTCGCTAATATTTCAGGTTTTGTTAATCGTTTGGCGAAATGATCACCAAAGTTACTATAAATTGCGCTTTGAAGTGACGCTGGTGTAACGATACCATGATAACCAGCAACTCCAGCTGCAATAACCGGCTTGCCGCTCGCCATCGCCTCCATGGCAACTCTCCCTGCTCCAATAACCAAATCTGCTTTTACATAAGTATTCTGTACAGACTGTACTACCGGTTCAAAATGAACAATTCTCCTCCTCTGTCTGCTATTGATACGTGTTGCAACACGTATCAATTGTGACCGAGAAAGACCAATGCCTTTCATGTGTATTTCAAAATTCTTGTATTGCTTACTCACGAGATCACTTGCAATAATGACTTTTCGTGCGACGTGTGCCTTTACGCCGGAAAACCGACCAACATAAGCCGCAATTAAAGCATTAGGCTTTCTACCATAACCATTCTTTCTTGGCGAATACAAATCTACATCTATACCATTTGGAATCAAGCTAATTTTGTATTTCCTAGCACCATGTCGTAGAACCCAGCTATAAATACTTGGAGAAACAACAATGATGCTGTTTACCCTAGGAAATACCCGTTTTAGTATTGGAACCAAATGATACTTGCCGTGAATTGTAATCACTTTTGGAACGGGTATTAAAGACGCATACCCCCCAATAACAGAGAACCAATCACTATCGTGGGCATGAACTAACTGATATTGTCCCTTATAAATAACTTCCCGAACTTTTTGCGCCATTTCACGGCGTTTTGCTCCCCTTTGAACGATATGCACGCGAACCCCGGAACGTCTGAAATTTTCAGCTAACGGTCCACCTTTAGTAACAATGCCTACAGCGTGTCCCATCTTCAGAAGAGCTTTCGCCAATGACAGCACATACATTTCTGTTCCGCCAACATTTAAGTTCATAACCATCATGAGGATTTTCACAGCTTCCACCCCCAACTATTGCGCAATCTTATTCACGGCGGAAAATAATCGATACCGTCATGCACCTAAAGCTCAGACAGGTAAACGACAATATCTTGAATTCATCTCTTTTCTTTCATTTTTTACTCAAAACAAATAGTCGTTTTTACACATAAAAAGAAGCAAGAAGATACTGGTTTTTATTGCCGATTACAATGAAGGCACTTTTAATGATAAGCTCCTCAGTTTCCGATGTTACCCCGCCAAAATAATTCATTCTGTCGAAAGTACTTATTGTAAAATCGACTTGCCTGAGATCTCATAAAGGAGAAAGCTTTTCGCTTTACTGCTACTTCTCTTATAGTCAATGGGAGTGTCACAGGGTTTTTAACATTCAACCCAGCAGGTGGACGTATAGGACCGAAACGGTTAGGAAAACCCGGATAGTGAATTAGGTAGAAATAAATATTTGGATTTATCTTTAGCTGTAAAACTGCTTGTTTAATAATGAGGTTTGAGGCAGCATGATCCGGATTTGTATCTTGACGCAAGGTTACAAAAATCGTTCCTGGTCGAACCTCTTTTAACACCGACTTTACGAGCCGTAATATACTTTCATGAGAATATGGTGCATTCCGGACGTATGCGAACGAATAAGCAGCCTTGTTGAACTTTGTTAACGGTGACTGATGCACACGTGCCATGTTTGTATCCGTTACAATGTTATAGGTAATTGAGTCCGGGAAACCCAAAAAGAACAAATGCGACTTAGGAACACCTAAATACTTTTCAGCAAGGATGGCTTCATTATGTCTGACATAACCTAATTTTATAAACCAGCGAGGCAATAACGGTTTGTGCAGAAAGTTCTTAACTGAGTTGCCGTTTGCGTCTCCAGCAGTAACATATAGAATGTAAATTTTCTTGCCGAAACGTTGTGCTGCTTGAATCAGCCCGCCCGTACCCAACACGTCGTCGTCGGGATGTGGTGCAACAATGAGAATTGGATCTGGTAATTGCGCAACATTCAATTTTTCTAACAATTCCAGTCCTCCTCAACATAAACGTGTTTACATTCCCTTGCCGCCAATTGATAAACTTAACTCCGTAATGAATTTCAGGTATCCTGTTATTTTATGAAATCAGTCGTTTATTTCGGGACAGATTACCGCCCATATTTTATGAGAAATTATATTTCAGTTATATACCTACCCCTTTGTATCATTGATTGCGGGACAT
>JAKADF010000018.1 GCA_021820805.1 Bacillota bacterium | reverse complement strand
CAATTCGCTCATATCCTCTGTTTAATAAAAACATCACCATTTCTTCGACTGCGCCCTGGTTATCAACGGTCACTAGGTCAAAAGGCAAATCTGGCACTTCACGGTCAACTAAAACAATCGCAGTATCGTCAGCACTAAGTTGACGTAAAAAATCATTATTTCGACCAGTTGTATTCATTATGAGTCCATCAATTCTATGTGACTGAAGCGTAAAAATATACTGACGCTCTTTTTCCGGGTCATTATCCGTATTGCAAACCATGAGACTGTATCCACTCTGATTGCACACATCTTCTGCCCCGCGCAAGATTGCGGTAGAGTATGGATTTGTAATATCGGCAATAATCATCCCAATTAAATAGCTGCGACCATTTTTAAGCGCGCTCGCCATTCGGCTGGGCCGATAGCCAAGCGTCTCTATCGCAGCCTTTATCTTTTGATAAGTTTCTTTGGCCAGTACGTCTACATTACCAGCCAAATACCTTGACACCGTCGTTTTTGACACACCAGCTAGAGAAGCAACATCATCAATTGTTGCTCTTCTAGTTGTAAGCTCTGCCATTGTGAGTTCATTCCTTTATCTATGGTACCGGTTTCATTTCTTTATATTCTCAACATATTGTTCTTTCAGGTTCTTGTCAAGGAATTTCTTTTAGACTTAGATATCCTTTAATAAATAAGGAGAGCCTCAAGAATGCAGGCTCTCCTAGATACTCGAGTGATGCCATCGTAACCTTAAAATGCATCAGGCATTACATGCCTTCTGTATCTTACCAAACAGCAATTTGGCTGTCTGTACGGGACTCAGTGCCGCCTGCAAGCACACCATTCTGGAGGCGCCAAATAATCTGCCCTCTGCCAAAACCTGCTGAATCTGCAGCAACATTTACAACATGCCCTTTGTTCGCTAGTCCCAGAACAATATCTTGTGGAGTATTCCACTCAAAACTTATTTCATTATCTTTCATCCATTGCCATCTAGGAGCATCAAGTGCAGCCTGCGGGTTCATTCCAAAATCAACCGTGTTCATTACAACTTGCAAATGTCCCTGAGGCTGCATATAACCGCCCATTACGCCAAACGGCCCTACAGGGTTTCCACCCTTAGTTAAGAATCCAGGAATAATGGTGTGGTAGGTTCGCTTGCCAGGCTCCAAATGATTAATGTGGTTTTCATCAAGCGAGAAGGTATGACCTCTGTTTTGAAGAGCAATGCCTGTTCCAGGCACAACCAGACCAGATCCAAATCCCATATAATTGCTCTGGATAAATGACACCATATTACCTTCGCCGTCTGCAGTCGCTAGATATACCGTGCCGCCGTTTGGAGGATGTCCTGGTTCGGGCATACATGCAGTGTCGCCAATCAGTTTGGCTCTCTCTCTTCCGTATGCCGGAGACAGTAAGGCTTCAAGAGAGGTTGCCATATGATTCAAATCCGTAATGTAATGTTTTCCATCCGCAAACGCTAATTTTATTGCTTCCAGCTGCTTGTGGTATGTGTTGATATTATCGCGTTCAGTGAAATCGAACTCTTTCAGGATATTTAATGCTAATAGTGTAATGAGTCCTTGACCGTTCGGCGGAATCTCCCAAACATCATATCCGTGATAGTTAACCGAAATTGGTTCAACCCAATCTGGCGAGAATTCTGCTAAGTCTTCTTGACTCAAAAAGCCGCCAAACTGCTTCGAAAATGCACTAATTTTTTCTGCAAGTTCACCTTGATAAAAAGATTTTGCGTTTGTTTCAGCAATTTCTTGAAGTGTCCTTGCATGATCCGCTGAGCACCAAACTTCACCAGCTTCCGGGGGGCGCCCTCCTATAGCAAATGTATCAAACCAACTTGCAAATTCGTCGCCTTTTGCTTCACGTAGATAGTTCTGAAAAGCTCGATTCCAAAACTTCGCTGCAATTGGTGCAACTGGATGACCCTTCTCTGCGAGTTCAATCGCAGGTGCCATAGACTCAGTCAAAGGCAGCCGACCGAACCGTTCTGAAAGACTCGCCCACCCTGCAGGCGCGCCAGGAACAGTAACTGGAATAAATCCATATTTCGGCATTTCAGTATATCCAGCCTTTTTCACCGCTTCGATAGAAATGCTTTTGGGCGATGGCCCGCTTGAATTTAGTCCGTACAATTTTCCTTTTGTCCATACAAGCGCAAACGCATCACCGCCGATACCATTTGACGTCGGTTCAACAACTGTGAGTGCCGCAGCTGTTGCAATCGCAGCATCAATGGCATTCCCACCGCGTTTTAAAACATCAAGTCCCGCCTGTGCCGCGAGCTGATGGGACGTTGCTATCATGCCTCGCGACCCAAATACCGTGTATCTTTGTGAAGTATAAGGATGATGAAGGTAATCACTTTTCACTTGAGGTCGCTCCCTTGACGATTTCTTAGTTATCTTTGACGGGCCTTCGGATCCAACAAATCTTGCAGACCATCCCCGAGCATATTGAATCCAAGAACCGCAATGATAATTGCGATACCTGGTACAACAGCTAGCCATGGTGCCTGTGCAAGATAGCCCTGAGCCGTATGCAGCATCGATCCCCAACTAGCCGTCGGCGGTTGTGCTCCTAGTCCCAAATAGCTTAGGCTTGCTTCTGCCACAATACCGCTTGCCATTGCAATAGTTGCCTGTACAATCAGCGGTGACAGGACATTTGGGAAAATGTGAATCAACATAATACGCCAATCGCTCGCGCCAATCATTCTCGCAGCCTCAATATATTCTTTTCGTGTTTCTGCAAGCACTTGTCCGCGAATAATTCGGACAAAAATTGGCAGATAACCAATGCCAATAGCGATTGTAGCATTTCGGATACCAGATCCTAGCACTGCAGCTAAAACTAATGCAAGAATCAAGAACGGAAAAGCTTGGAGTGCATCAATCACCCGCATCACTAACCATTCATCGATAAACCCTTTGTAAAAACCAGAGATTAGCCCGATTGGAATTCCAATCACCAAAGCAAAGACAACTGCACCTAAAGATACTTCCATTGACGTACGAGCGCCAACAAGAATTCTGGCCAGTTCATCTCGGCCAAGCTCATCAGAACCTAATAGATGCTTTGAACTAAAACCATGTAGAACGTTCGTATAGTCAATATGGTTTGGTGGGTATGGGGCTATCCAATTTGCAAAGACAGCAATAAACAAAATCACAAATACTATAAAGCCGCCAATCGTAAGCGATCTATTCCGTCTTATAAACTTAAAAACAGGGTTCCTTGAACGGGTGGAAACGGATGGAACGCCCCGCCCGACAACGGCTGTGTCTTTTACTCCTTCTGCTGCTGCCATCGGTTAGGACGCCTCCTTTCCCATTTGTAACCGTGGATCTACTAATCCATAAACAAAGTCTGTTACCAAATTGACTACGACAACAGCGACTGCAGCGATGAGCGCTGTCCCTTGAACTGTTGTGTAATCTCTGCCAAAGACGGAAGTGACAAGCAAACTCCCAATTCCGGGAAGCGTAAAAATTTGTTCTGTGATAACCAAACCACCAAGGAGCCCTGCAATTTGCAGACCGCCAGTTGTGATAACAGGAATTAATGAATTTTTAAGCGCATGGTGAACAATCACGCCCCACCCGCCAAGACCTTTCGCCCTTGCAGTCCGAACAAAATCCAGGTTCAACACATCCAGCAAGGATGCACGCAACATACGCATGAGAACAGCTGCTTCACGAATCGCAGTTGCGACAATCGGCAAGACCATTACGGAGAGATTCTTCATCGGATCCTGCCATAAAGGCACATACCCTGACGACGCAAATAAGTGAACCTTCACGGTGAAAAGTAGCAAGAACAAAATACCAAGCCAAAATGGAGGAACTGACAACCCAATCGTTGATGTAAACAAAGACAAAACGTCCAGCCATTTGCCACGATATACGGCTGCTAGAATACCGAGCGGGAATGCGATTAGAATTGCTACTAGAATTGTGCCTACCGCAAGTTCAACGGTAACGGGCAGCCGCTGCCCAATTAAATGCAGCACCGGCTCCCCATCCGCTAACGACTTCCCTAGGTTCCCTCGTAAAACATTACCTAGCCAATCCAGGTATTGAACGATAATCGGCTTATTCAACCCAAGTTGATCTCGTAAAGCCGCAATCGACTGCGGAGTCGCATCCTGGCCAAGAATCACTTGGGCCGGGTCACCAGGAATTAGGTGAATCAGGCCAAAAACTAAGATTGTCAAAATGAACAACACAGGGATGGTTGTTAATATCCGTTTGATTAAATAAGCCATCTACAACCCCCCTCGTTATGATAATGAAAGCCCATCTACACGAATAACTCCGTCAGAGTATGGGACAAATCCTTTCAACTTGTTGGTGAATGCAAACGAGTTGTTTTGGTGGAACAGATATACATAAGGCACATCGGTATGAATAATATCCATTACCTTCGCGTAGTCTGCCGTACGTGCACTCGCATCTGAATCGACCCGTGCCTGTTTAAGGAGCTTGTCTACTTGCGGATTGCTATAGTTCGATCCGTTCAAAGATGCCCCCGTTACAAACCAGTTGTATATATCCTGATCTGGGTCTAAGCGGCCAGACCATCCGAGCTGAGAAGCTTGGAAGTTATGGTCGTCTTCATTCGCAAGCACTGTCCCAAATTCAAGCTGCTGAATTTTCATTTGAATTCCGTATTTAGCAAGCATTCCTTGAATAACCTGTGCCAATTGCGTGGTCACTGGGCTTGAAGCAACTTGCATCGTGAACGAGAATCCACTTGGATGTCCGCCTTTTGCAAGAAGTGATTTCACCGTTGCATCATTTGGTGTAGGCGGCGTATCTTCTTGTTGGTCATAAACCGGAGATACAGAGCTAAATGGGCTGTATCCAGGCTGTGCAACCCCTGGGTAAACAACATTCACGACAGCAGAACGGTCAATTGCTTGGTTTACGGCTTCACGCAAATACTTATTGTTGAACGGCGCTTGCGTAACATTAATATAAAATCCTTGATATCCGAGACCCGGCGTATTGGAGACAGTCAAATTCGAATTCGATTTAAGGCTGTTCAACTGCGCTGCAGGGAATGTATCAATAATCTGTACGGCACCGCTTTGCAGATTGGCAACTTCAACATTTGTATCTGTGAAAATCTTGTACGTTACATTTTGAATTGCTGGTTTTTGGCCCCAATAGCTATCATTTCTAACTAAATCAATGTGGTCGCCCTTCACTCGATCTTTAAATTTGTATGGGCCCGTTCCAACCGGCTGATTCATGAAATTAGAACCCTCAGCCTTAGCTGCTGTAGGAGAAACCATCATACCAGCACGACCAGCAAAAATACTTAGCAGAGGACTAAATGGATGGCTCAAATGCAATACAACTGTATTATTATCAGGCGTATCTACACTTTGGATTGTTGTCAAGGAACTGCGTCTTGAAGAAATCTTTTCTTGATCCCTTTGGATATTGAACTTAACAGCAGCTGCATCAAATGGCGTACCATCCTGGAATTTCACATTTTGTTGCAAGTGGAACGTATATGTTTTCCCGTCCTTGGAGATCTCGTAGCTCTTTACCAAATCCGGTGCAACTTTGTTATCAGGTGTTAGTTGGAACAAAGTATCATAAATATTAAACATAACTTGACGGTCAACGAGTGCGCTTGAAAGGGATGGGTCAAGTTTCGGTGGATCCGCATCAAGTCCAATGTTCAACGTACTGCTCGATGCTGTTGGTGCGGCGGAAGAGGAATTATTTCCACTCGTGCTTGCGCTCGAACCACAAGCAGTGAGAGAACCAAGACTTAGTAATGCAACAGATGTTCCAATCCATTTTTTCATTTTCATTTTTTTAATATGCCCCCTAGTTTTCAAAATAAGTTCTAATTCTCATTTTAAGAATCAGACTTTTCAATCTCGGATTTCTCAGTCTCGGACTTATAGGCTGTTTGGATCTTCGCCAGATCTTTTACTATATTTCTTGTCATTGCTTCGTAGGCCATTTCTGCATCTTGCTTCCTGAGTGCCTCGTAAATTGCTCGATGTTCAGCAATTACATTCGACTGCTCACTATTCAGATGAAAGACCGATAACAAGTAGTAGTGCGAAAGAGAAGATACATTTTCCAAGATTTCATAAAACCGCTTATTCCCAGATTCGAGCCAAATCTGACTATGGAACTCATGGTTTAAAACAACTAATTCATTCCCGTTGCCTGTTTGCAGGCAGTCCGCAGTTTTTTCAATATTCCTTTCAAGAATGGCTAAACCTTCGGGCCCAATCCGCTTTGATGCTATCTTGGCCGTATATGGTTCAACTGCAAGCCGCAGTTCATAAATTTCTAAAAAATCCTCATATGATGGCTGAAAAACATGAGTCATACCACCCTGGCTTACGACCAGCCTTTCTGCAGCCAAAAGTGATAATGCTTCTCGAACAGGACTTCTGCTCGTTTGAAGATCTTCCGCGAGTTTGCGTTCGACTATCCTCTGGCCCACCGGAATCAAACCACTTAAAATCCCGCTCTTCAAATATTTATAGACTTGGTCGACCAATGGAGCTGCTCGAACAATCGGAGCTTGCAATGAACCATCTCCTTTCTCTCATGTCTTAATTACAGTTTCCAATGTTATTGCCGCTTTGTTACTATTCATTGTTCTCGGTCGACGGTCGACCAATTTTAATCTATTTTTAATATACATTAATACTCTGAATTTTTGCGTTTGTCAATAAAAACTTTAATAGAGTACATGAGTATAGCAGTGAAGAAAACGGATACAATACGATTAAATCAAGGATTAAATTTTTTAATTACGTTATTCTTGGCTTTTATGACTCTACTTAGATGTCATTTTAAAATGTCGGCGTCAATCAACCATGGTATAAATTACATAAAGAGAGGCACATATCATATGACGAAAAACCCCAAAGGAAAAACGAATACCGATGGGCATGAAGCTTCGCTTATTCAAACTGACAGCCCGGACGACTTTGATTATGAAGGTAAATCAAAATCGGCTAAGGCATCATCAAGTGTGGACTCAAACAGTTTGAATTCAAGCGCAAAAGCGGGGAATAAACACCATGGGGATAACGCATATGTAACAGTTGATAACCCTGATGACTTCGAATGAGTTGGGATGATCTGGGGGGGCTCAATCATTTAGCACATACGACCCTACGGGAACCGCATGTGGCCGATACTTAAAAACAAATCATGGCACCCTTCCACTAATATTACTGCGGAAAGATGCCAGCCATTTACACCTAAAACATAATGTCTGAATGAAGTTGTATATCTTTACTTGGCAGCGTTCTTCTCACCCAAAACACTCAAGAGGGCAAAAACAAACCGCAAGTTCTTCTGTACGAGCGGATCCTTCAATAATTTAAGAAGTGTAAACACACTGATGTGTGAGTTATCCTTTTCTGCACGAAGCTTTGCTTCTTCAAAAACTGATTTTCCATTATTGATCTTCTCTGTAACAGGCTGCACAGCATCACGAACCAGACGGGTCAAGCCTTCTAAAGTCTCTCCATCTGTTAAAGCTTCAGATGCTACATCATAAGCCTTAACCAACAAAGTTGTAATCTCGGTTAGTTTTGGCAATTGTTGTACTAGAGTTTCTAATGATTTTTGCACTTCTGGCTCTAACAACGCATCAAATACGTCGTTTTGTGCGGCCAAAGTGGATACTGCATCGGACATAAACCTTAAACCTCCCTGTATCGAGCTGCATCATGCAGAAGCATACTAAATCAGCAGTATACTCGCTAAACGGTATAGTTCTAATCTCTACTTAGACTACTACATTTACGCTTGAAGGTGAACTTTCTTATTATTCTAATAACAGGTGCCCTATTTGGTTTTAGTCTTCGGGTTTGCGTTTGCAAGTTTTGCAGTTATCGATTGATTCTCATCTACCAATTGATTGGAGGGATACCGAAGGCTGCCAAAAGAACAATAACCAGTGGAATACCTGCCTCGATGTATTTCTTTTTTTGAGCTGTTGCAGCAGTTTGAGGTCGGTTGATGGGCGGTTGCTGCTCAGACGCGTTCAGCGATTTTCCTGCAGTGGCGAGACGGGTGGCACTCTTGGTCCTGACGTAGAATGATCACGTTCTTCATCAAAAATTGATATGTAGTTTTTCCCGTTGTACATGTTTTCAATTTCTGTACCAAATTTCTTAAGGATAATCTTGTTGCGGACTTTGAGTGTTGGAGTTAGCTCCCCAGTTTCAAGCGAAAACTCTTTCTCCAGCAATACGGCACGTTTCGGACGCTCAAACTGAGCAAACGTTTCGGTCGTTCTCGCAACTTCTGAAGCAATCAAACGTTTAATCTCAGGCTTTGTTACCCATTTTGCCGAATCACCTGTAAACCCAAACTCCGATGCTATGTCATTTAACCCTTCAAAATTCGGAACCAATAAACAAGTTACATATTTACGCCCGTCCCCAATGACAACGGCTGTTGAGATGAATGGGCTTGTAACGATCGCGTTTTCAATCGGCCCCGGCGCAACATTCTTGCCTGTCGCGAGCACGAGAATGTTTTTCTTCCTATCTATAATTCGGACATAACCATCTACAATTTCAGCGATATCTCCGGTTTGCAGCCATCCATCCTTTAATACCTTTTCTGTTTCCGAAGGTGCATTGTAGTAGCCCATCATCACATTTGGACCTTTTACAAGCAACTCTCCATCCTCTGCAAGACGAATCTCGACACCTGGTATACTTGGTCCAACTGTTCCTGCACGATTTTCACCATATCGGTTGGCTGCAATGACTGGAGAAGATTCAGTCATGCCATACCCTTCATGTATTGGCAAGCCTGCCCTGATATAAAAACTTGCAATTTCCGGAGACAATGATGCGCCTCCTGACACAATAACACGAATCCTTCCACCCATACCTTCTCGTAATTTACGGTAGACCAGCCAATCTACCAGTCGGTAGTTTAATCCCGAACTTTGAGTTAAGCCCTTTTGTAAAACGGATCGAACAATACCTGGGGCATGCTCAATTTGACTTTGCACCTTTGCGTAAACCTTTTCCAGCAATCGAGGCACAGTAATAAGAATTGTTGGTTTTACTTCAGATAGGTTTTGTTGTATCTTGTCGATTCCCTCTGCATACACAATCGCAGCACCAGATGCTAGAAGTGTAAACTGCCCGACAGTTCGTTCTAAAATATGGGATAAAGGTAAAAATGACAAGGAAACGTCTGTTGGTTCAACAGGAAAAATTTCTTGGATTGCTTGAACATTAGAAAGAATATTTTTGTGGGACAACATTACTCCTTTCGGCTGTCCTGAAGTACCAGAAGTATGGACAATGGTCGCAAGTGTATCTTCAGAGATACTATGAAAGTCGATTTCTTTGGTACCTTTCATTTTTTCTTCTTGCATTCGTGCCCGTCCCGTCTCAAGTACGTGGGAAAATCTCTTTACCTGAACACGGTTTTCCCCTACATCAGTACGCATGATGATGACGATTCGCATTATCTTAGGCCATAAAGGCATCACTTTTTGTAATTGCTGTTCATCTTCTACAATCAAACAGGACACTTGTGCATTTTTCAAAATGTACTCAACCTGAGGGGCTGGCAGAGTTGGATAAATCGGTACAACTACGCCGCCAACAGCTAAAATTGCATAATCCGATACGGCCCATTCTGGACAGCTGTTAGCTAAAATTGCAACTTTTTCACCTTGCTTTATCCCACATGCCTTTAAACCATGTGCAAATTCGAGGACAGACTGAAAGAACTGCTCGTATGTCAGGGATTCATACTTATCGTCACGTTTGACTCGCACGCATTCGTGATTTGAATATGATACTGCCGCGCTGTACAAAGACTCGACGAGATTCATACCATCCCCCCACATTTGCGCTTAGTTCAATTCTATTCTCGAGTTCCAAAATCAACACTCGTTTTCTATAGATACGTGTTCATATCGGTTAGTGTGTTTTTGCATAAATTTTTCGTTATTTATTTAATAAAACTCTCATTTTCATGTGCTAGGATTAGAATGGCATAAAAGTCACAGGCAAGGCGGCCACCATGACACTTTTTTTGGAACTTCGTCTGTTCTTTCAAATTAAGGATTCTGTAAAACTACTCTTGTCTATGTTCCTGTACGGAATTGCACAAGCAATGATAAGCCCAATGAATGCAATTTACTTACAGGACTCTATTCATCTAACAAAATTCCAAATATCTTTAATCTTTTCAATTACATTACTAGCAAATATGGGTCTTACTGCTGGGCTTGGTTACCTTAGCGACCATATCCGTAAAAAGAAATGGCTTGCTGCAACAGCTGCTGCTATCGCCGTAATTGGGTTTTTTTGCTATGGCAAGATAACACTTTACAATGGAAGCACCAGATATTGTTGAGAAAGCGATGATATGGTTTAGAACCATCTTTAGTTTAGGATGGTGTACAGGACTATTACTTGGTGCAGAAGTATATACATGGTCCCAGTTTCCAGGTGTTTTATGGGTGAATTTAGCGGCGTATGCTGCCCTTTTCTTCCTAATAGGATTGTATCGGGAAAGATTCGGGAATTCTAAAGGGCAAGCTTACTGAAAAGTTACTTAGTATGCTCACAGTCCTTCGGTATGCTTTGCAGCATTCTTCCACTGTGCGATTAAAGTTGGCGTTAGCTTCCCGTTTGCACGTATTGCTCGAAGAACGGCACCTGATGCAGACGCAGTAGAAAGAGCAGTCAATCGATAATCATTGAGCTCTGACTGTAATTTTCTTTTGAGTTTCTCCGTATTTGTAAATAAACCGCCGGATAGTACAACGTTTTTTGACGTTGGTCCTGGAAGCCGTTCAACTACAGACGTTACGAGCCGCTGGCAATGAGCAACAGCTGATTTTACAATATCAAAAGCGACAGAGTCAGACTCAGATATTTCTAAAACCCCCTTCGCAAAAGAGGCAACCTTTCCTACCGGGTGGTTGGACTCATATACTTTTGTAATCATTTCTCTTTTATCACAAATCCCAAAAAACTCTGTTGCGACAGACCAAAGCTTAGTTTTTGGCCCGCGGCCTTCAACAGATTGAATTGCAGCCAAAATCCCCTGTCGACCGATATCAAAACCACTTCCCTCATCACCAATCAAATATCCAAATCCACCTGAGCGCTCAGTATGTCCCTGTTCGTCTTCTCCAACACAAATAGAACCCGTTCCCGCAACAAGGACAACACCAGACTCACCTTCCGTACCTGCAGTTAACGCTGGTAACGCATCATTTACTACTTCAAGAGGGATATTTGGGAAGAACGGGGTCATTTCTTTCTTTAATCGTTCAATTTGTTCCTTTCTATCGATACCCGCCATACCGATACAGATTCCAGACAAATCTAGGCGTGAGGCAGATGCCTTTTGCAATGTGGCCTCAATCAGTTGAAGTACCGTATCGCGGGCGTTGTCCCAACCGACTGAGTTGGGATTGCTGGCAGATCCAACTAAGCTTGTTCCTTGACCATTCCTGATGTCCGCCAAAAACGTCTGTGTTTTGGTTCCCCCGCCATCTACACCCAAATAAAAGGTCATCTCTCTTACCTCTTTTCCTTAAAACATCAATGCTGCCCCAACAAGGTTGTGCATTACTCTCCGCAACCTAACAATCGTTTTATGCTCGCGTCCATAATGGACATCATTTGTTAAAACAACCATCCATAACCTGCTGTCTATATCAAATGCGAGGCTGGTTCCTGTGAACCCCGTGTGTCCGACAGTCGTTTCTGGCCAGAGGTCTCCAACGTGATCGTATACATCATGTCTGCACACCCATCCAAGCCCTCGATTCCCTTCCAGTTTGCTCGTCTGAAGGGAAGTGGAAATCCTTTTTATCGCAGGTGACAACACATCCTGTTTCATATCAACCCAAAATTGCACATATTTAATTAGATCTGACATCGGAGCGAAGAGCCCTGCATGTCCGGATATACCTTGAAGTGCTTGTGCGTTTTCATCATGAACGACACCTACTTTGGGAGGATTCCCAAACATCTCTTCTGTTGCAGCACAACTTAGTTTTTTATCTTCGGAAGGGCAAAAGCATGTATTCGTCATTCTAAGTGGATCAAAAATTCGCTCTTTCGCATAAATGTCGAGGCTTTTTTCAGTAACCTCTTCTACTATCTGACCGAGCAGGATAAACCCGAGATCGCTGTAAACAACTGCGCTCCCTGGATCATTTTCAAGTGATTCCCGTCGAACTGCCCGTAAAATATCTTCCTTTATACTATAATCCTTGTAATAAAGCCGAAATGGTGGAAGCCCTGACGTATGGGTCAATAGATGGCGCACGGTAACGGCCGACTTGTTACCTTCAGCAAATTCCGGAATGAACTTAGAAACTGGGTCAGTCAATAGTATTTTCCCGTCGTCAATAAGTGACAGCACACTTGGAAGCGTTGCCGTAACTTTCGTAAGAGACGCTAAATCGAAGAGGGTATCCTCCTGCATTAGACGCGTAATTCCATTTTTGTTTTCAGCGAACCCAATGGTCTTCTTGTAAATCACTTCTTTATCGATTCCGATGGATATTACGGCTCCAGGAATTTTTGATGGGATTTCACGTTGAAGAAGTTGTGTAAGTGCTTCAAGTTTACCGATGTTCAGTTTAAGCATTGAGATCACTCTTTGCTTCCATAATTGGACGGAGAAAACCTTCACTTTGTTCCAGTAAATTTTGGGCTGACAATGCATCAACCTTTCGTTTAATCATCACGATAGCAGTTTTCACGTGACCATTCGCCTCCATTAACGCTTGTGCAGCTTCGTCATAGGACACACCTGTGGCAAATGTTATGATGCGTTTTGAACGTTCTACCAATTTTTCATTGCTTGCTGTTAAATCAACCATTAAGTTCCGGTATATCTTTCCGAGTTTTACCATAGAACCGGTACTCAACATATTGAGTACCAATTTTTGAGCTGTTCCAGCTTTTAAACGAGTCGACCCCATGAGAACTTCCGACCCTGTTATCACTTCAATGGCAACATCCGCTATAGAACTGATTTTCGCTTCTGCATTGCAAGCTAAAGAAATAGTCGCTGCACCGCTGGCACGAGCATAAGTAAGTGCCCCTATTACATAGGGTGTGCGTCCGCTCGCAGCAATCCCAACAACCACATCTTGACTTTGCAACCCATGCTCTTTTAGTTCCTCTTCGCCGAGCTCAAAACTATCTTCAGCACCCTCTACTGCCTTATAAAGTGCTTTATCGCCTCCCGCTATGATAGCTTGAACGAATTCGGGATCTGTACCAAAAGTCGGAGGGCACTCTGCTGCATCCAAAATTCCAAGTCTTCCACTTGTTCCGGCTCCTGTATAGAAAAGTCTGCCGCCTTTTTTAAGCCTTTCAGTAATGAGATCAATGGCTTTTGCAATTTGCGGGAGTGATTTTGCGACTGCCTCCGGAACGGCTTTATCCGCTTGATTCATCATCGTTGCAATTTCTAAGCTAGTGCTAGTGTCCAAGTTTTCGTAGTTTTTGTCCGGTTGTTCTGTGGTTAGCTTCGTCCACAGGGCGTCGACTTGCGCCATTGTAAGTCCTCCTAGTATAGATAAAATGGTTGGATTGTAGAGTTAAAATGGCTCAAATCCTGCAGGTATTCATTTGTCCGTCCGATTTCCACCAAACGGCAAAGCTTATCGTCTCCGCTTAGTAAATCTATGAAGCGCCTGCCGTCTTCTGCCCTAGGGGGTAAGAATTCAAAGTTTTTTGGGTATAGTCTTGCAAAAATTTCAAGCAGCACAAGACCAGTTTTTACAGCTTTCAGAGCAGTTCTGTCAGTTACATGGAGCTGTACGCCTTCGCAAACCTCTCCCACATATTTTTTATACGTCGGTACAAAGTAGGTTGGACGAGCAATAACACCAGGTAATCCTGATTTGTTAAATATATCTGCTACTTTGTGAGCGTTTGCAAACGGCGCTCCAATGACTTCAAACGGATGTGCAGTCCCGCGGCCCTCGCTGATATTTGTTCCTTCAAATAAGCAAGTTCCAGCATAAAGCAACATCATATCAAAACGAGTAGTGTTTGGCGTCGGGCTTACAAGTGGGATATCAGTATCTGGTTGCATTTGACTACGTTCCCACCCAGAACAAGGAATTACTTTTAAATCGCAGGTTTTTTCCAATTGAGAATTATAGAACAACGCCAATTCCCCGTTCGTAAGTCCGTGACGATTGGGAATGGCCAGAAAACCGACAAACGATTGGAATTTGAGATTAAGAAGATTTCCTTCCCGCATCACTCCACTAATTGGATTAGGCCTGTCGAGTATGATACATGGCATTCCCAGTTCTGCACATGCTTCAATACAGTAAAGGGTAGTAGCTATATTAGTCCAATAACGAACACCTATATCAATCAAATCCACAACAAGAATATCTAAATTCTCCAACATTTCTGCCGTTGGTTTTTGTATGTCGCCGTAAAGACTGTACGCAGTAAGGCCTGTATGAGGATCTACCGTGGAGTGGACATGCTCACCTTCTTTTGCACACCCCAACATCCCATGCTCTGGACCAAATAACTTTGTGACTAACCATTCCTTTGCTTCTATCAGCAAGTCCACGACTAAACGAAACTTACGATCTGTGACTGCATAGTTCGTTACAAGTCCAACACGTTTGCCTTTAAGTAATTGTCGATTTTGCCTAAGGAGCCGCTCAACCCCCAATTCCATAAATCTTCCACCTCTTTTTTTGATATGGGTAATTGACTGAAAGTGATAAAGATATGATAATATGTTTCAGGAATTATGTAAATCGTTGAAAAATTTGTTCATGAGGAGGGGCAAGTATGTATGTTCCGGGCGGCGGTTTGATCCGATTAAATGAACTGGCACCTACACTAGCCGATTCTGAAGCAAAAATTGCGGAATATATCTTGGCTCATCCTGATGAGCTGCTTTCCATGACTGTTCAAGAATTGGCAAAACAAAGCGGCGGCAGTCCTTCCGCAGTAGTTCGTTTATGGAAATCCCTTGGATTTGACAGCTTTCATGATTTTAAATTTCGAGTCGTAAGCGATCTCCAAGCAGATGTCGTCGGTGGATACGATGAATTAAAACCTGGCAGTTCATTTACGTCTGTCGTTCGCTTAATTGAAGAAAACTTCATCCATTCGATTCAGAATACATTTCGCTTACTAAAAGAAACGGACATAGAAGAGTCTGTGGACGCACTCTTTGAAGCGGGACGGATTGTCATATTCGGGGTGGGTGCTTCATCTGTCGTTGCTAAGGATCTCTCACAAAAGCTTTCACGGGTAGGATTTTTCAACCAAGAGGCGACAGATTTCCATACTGCGGCGACACTTGCCGCTCAATTAAAGTCCAGCGATGTTCTGATTGTTGTATCAGACTCTGGAAAGACGTCAGACATCGTAGAAGTAGCTGAAGTTGCTAAAGGAAAAGGAGCGTTTATCCTTGCTATTACACGATTTGGAGAAACTCCACTTAGCCGCTTAGCAAGTAAATGCCTTAACATCAGCTCAATTGAACCGGATATTCGTATAGCAGCAACGGCTTCGCGTATCTCTGCTCTTGCAGTGGTTGATTCCTTGTTTTTCTATTTAGTTAATCATTCCAACCGTAGAATATTCAATTCCTTGGAAGCTTCAAGAGATGCTGTAAAATCTCACAAGCTATCATGACTAGACAAATATTCGAAATTATTTTTTAATAAAAACAATGATTATCTGATAGATTTGTCCGAAACTACTGGAATGGGAGTGAAACCGCTTGCGTAAACGAACCCGGCCAATTATTGTCGGTTTTTTGGCTCCTGCAGTGTTGCTTTACCTCGTTATAATCGTTTACCCATTTTTGTCCAGTATTCGCTACAGCCTGTACAACTGGAACGGAGTAGGGCCGCTGACCGACTTTATTGGGCTCAAGAATTATAGTTATATTTTATTCTCCCATGATTTTGCCGGCCAATTTTGGAGAGCTGTTTATCATAATCTTTACTTTTTCGTGCTCTCGATGATTTTAACAACAATTTTTGGTCTGGGGCTCGCATATTTGCTGGTTCGCATCAAAGAGAAGCCCTCCAGATTCCTGCAAACAATTTACTTCATTCCGATGGTTGTGCCACCAATTGTTATTGCTTATCTATGGGCAATGTATCTTGAGCCAAACGATGGCGCCATTCCGACTTTAATGAAGGCACTCCACATCACGTTTATCGACAGTGCATTTTTAGGCAACGAACACTTAGCACTTCCAACCATCGCTGTGATTACTGCTTGGGCGGGAATGGGTTTTCCGATTTTGATTTTTATCGCCAGCCTGATTGGGGTACCAGACGAGTTGATTGAAGCAGCAAAAATCGATGGAGCTCGAGATTTCCGAATTTTTTCATCGGTTATCTTCCCCATCATCAAGCCAACGTTTCTCACAATTACGACACTGAATTTCGTTGGTGCGTTCGGTGCGTTTGATTTCATCTTTATTATGGAAGGCACGCAAGCTGGACCAAACTATGCGACAGATGTGATTGGTACACTATTTTATCGCACAGCATTCGGCGGATTTGGAACTACCGCCCAAGGTGTCGGACTCGCAACAGCACTAGCTGTAGTGGGATTTGTAATAGTAATGATTGCCTCAGCCATCCTGGTAAAGATGCAAAAGAGCGCGTCCGCGTACCTATAAGGAGTGCTGCGAATTGGAAACTAAACGGCCTTTCGTTTCCTATATATTGTTGCTAGTTTACGCATTGATAGTCTTGATTCCGCTTATTGACCTAGTGTTGTTGTCTTTTAAGGATTTACCGGGTATCGTGGGGCATCCTTTCAGTCTTCCAAGTACATGGCATTTTCAAAATTACGTTGATGCCTGGACACAAGGTAACCTTTTTACCTACTTGGTTAATACAGCGATTGTCTCAGTAGTATCCGTGTTTATCATCATTCTCTTTTCATCCATGGCAGCTTACATAATTGCTCGTTTCGAATTTCGGGGCAACCAGTTTATTTACCTTGGGTTTTTAGCCGGGCTTGCACTGCCGATTCAAATGATTGCCGTTCCAATGTTTATTTTAATGAAACAATTTGGCCTTCTCGACAATCTTCTGTCCGTAATTTTAGTGTATTCAGCGAGTGGCCTATCATTTAGTGTGTTTTTGTTAGTCAACTTTATTCGGGCTGTGCCAAAAGATCTTGAAGAAGCCGCATTTCTTGACGGCGCAGGGTACTTCAAGACATTTATTCTCGTTATTTTACCGCTTGTTCGTCCAGCACTCAGTACAGTTGCACTTCTCAATTTTGTCAGTGCGTGGAATGGATTTTTCTTCCCACTTATCTTACTTCAAAATCCACAGCACCTGACGGTTGCTGTTGGTGTTCTATCCTTTGTTGGACAGTATGCAACTCAGTGGAACTTACTTTTACCTGCACTTGTCATCGTCATGGTTCCAACTATCCTTGTTTTCTTCTTTGCATCCAAACAATTCATCCGGAATATGACAGCAGGAGCAGTCAAGATGTAATGAAGAGTATTGAGGGGGGGGATGCCGAATTATCGGCACTTTTCATAACCGGTATCTTTTAACTATTTAAATAGCATTACCTATTCAAATTCAAAGGGGGCAAATAAGTGTCTACTCTTAAAAAGGCATTATCAATAATAGGTATTTTAAGCACCGGAGGCATGTTGCTCGCAGGGTGCGGTACAGGTTCCAGTTCTGGCTCTTCACCAACTCATGTAACGGTTTGGACCTGGCGTACACAAGACCAAGCAATGTGGAAACAGGTTCAAGATGCACTTAATAAAAATGGGGATAATATCCAAATTGATTTCCGCGCAGTTCAACCAACGAGCTATGACTCAGTGCTTCAGACAGCAATGGATGGCGGAAACGGACCAGATATATTTTACACCCGTGCAGGTGAGGGAACGCTCACATACGCAGCAGCTAATATGTTAAAACCTCTCGACAGCATTGTTAATTTTTCGACCATCAATAACAAAGCATCGCTTGAATCCGCACAGTACCAGGGTAAAACATACGGTGTTCCGTTTGCAATTCAAACAATGAGTATATTTTACAATAAGGATATTTT
>JAKADF010000428.1 GCA_021820805.1 Bacillota bacterium | reverse complement strand
TACGCTTTGCCACGTCCGTTCTCAACGAAGTAAAAATTGGTAGCGAAGTAGATTCACGATACGTTCTTTTTATCTCTCATATATTTGCTGCAGAGGTTTTACAGTTAAAACATTGTTTGCGTCGCATCAAGCGAACTGGGAAAAAAGAACATGCTGAGAAATATGTGGCTCGTGCTCAAGAGGTATTCACTAAACTTTACAAAGTTAGTCAGACTGTAGAGAGGTTTCAGGCAAGAAGAGATAGGAGGCTACACCCGGTATTGCATACAGAAGCATAGCATCCACATAAATCACAATGTCGTTATGATTATAGATTTTGAGTTGCTTCTTTTTGAGTGACTCTAATCAGAGCCTGTAAAGCTCAGTGGACTGTTTCTTGTAACAATTTCTGCTCTGGAATTTGTATTTTGATACACGTTTTGAGACCATAATTCAAAAGTCAGTAAGGTCCAAAGCATTCTCCCGGTTCTTGACCTGTTTTGTGATTTAAATAAATCCTCAATTTTATCTTGCTTGTACATTTCTCGGATTGTAGAGTTCGCACTTAACAGAACTTCATGGACGTAATCTTTCCATTCTCCAAAAATCCAGGCAGTAATCGGAACTGGGAAACCTGCTTTAGGGCGATTTAAAATATTAGATGGAACGATTTCCTGTGCTGCTTGGCGAACAAGTCGCTTGCCAACACTTCCTCGTAATTTTTCCCTGTCTTCGCACTGAAGAGCAAATTCAACCAGTTTGTAATCTAAGAACGGCACGCGAAGTTCGATGGAATGAGACATACTCACCTTGTCCGATTTTACAAGTGTGTTTTCAGGCAACCAGGATTTTACATCGAAATGAGTCATTTGGGTCAGGATGGATTCATTGCGAGCAGGATAAACCAGTTCCTTTATGTGAGCGTGAATGTACAGACTGTTTTCGTTATGTGTAAATGACGGATTCAAGACACCTTTTAACTCGTTTGCTGAAAAAACCCCGCCAACACCCTGATACCACTGCCAGATAGGCATAAGAGAACGATACAGTATTCCTGTGCCAGGAAGATGCATTTTTTCAAGTGCGGTGATTGCATGTGTTCGAAGAGCAGGGGGAAGGTGCTGTAATGTTCGAATCCAATGAATTTGGTTGTACACGGAATAACCGTTGAATATTTCGTCCAAACCTTCACCGCTAAACAAAACTTTTACATTCGATTTTTTCGCCAGCCTTGTTGCAAACCATAACGGTATTGCTGTAGGGTCTGCTATCGGCTCATCGATAGATGCAACAATAGAAGGTAAACACTCCAGTACTTCTTCAGCACTGTAGGATTCAAAGATATGTTTCGACCCAAAATGTCTCGCAACATCTTTGGCGTATTCAATCTCAGAGTACTCTTTTGCATCGGCTTTTTCTTTGGGCTTTTCAAAAAAGACGGTGTAAGAATCCAGTGCGTTTCCTGTTACTTTCGTATAGGTGGACAGTAAAATCGTAGAATCTAAACCACCACTTAGTAGAATACCTGACTGAACATCAGGTGGAACCTGGCTTTTTACAGCGCGATAAATATGTTGCTTTAGGAGCGTAACATGATTGTCTTTCGGTAACTCGGTTAATGAATATTTTGTAGGACATTGCCAGTAAGAACGTTTCACAATTTGACTATCTCGAACAATCATGTATTGTCCAGGCGCGATTTTGCGAATTCCCATTACTATGGTATTTGGTGCAGGTACGTACCTGAGAGCGTTAAATGCATAGAACGCTTTTTGACTCAATTCACCTTTAATATCCTTATGAATGAGCAATGCCCTTATCTCGGAAGCGAATCGTATGCAGCCATTAGTGATGCAGTAATAAAGAGGTTTAACACCAAGCCGGTCACGCGCTACGAATAGTTTGTGTTTGGTTTCATCCAGGAGAGCAAAAGCAAAAATACCTTCCATGTATTCCAAGCATTTCTCGCCAAAGGATTCATACAAATGGACGATAACCTCAACGTCTGAGTGTGTTGCAAAAACATGCCCTTTACTTTCCATTTCGGATCGTAATTCTTGGTGATTATATATTTCTCCATTGCAAACAACGGCTATGGTGCGGTCTTCATTCCAAATTGGTTGATCACCGTTCTCTATATCAACGATGGATAACCGACACATGCCAATAGCGACGTTGTTCTCACTAACGTATGAACCTTCGCCATCAGGTCCCCGATGAGATATCCGAGCGAGCATCGCGTCTAGTTCATTCTGTAAGCCATGGCTCGTCCAATTTTTGTTCTTTTGTAGTTTGTAAAGAGCCGCAATTCCGCACATTATTTTTCCTTCTTTATGATATATCAATCGTTCTCCGTATTGAGTTAACGTGAATATTCTTACCATAAAATGTACCAAAGCACAATTGGAAATCAACCGCAAATACTATACCAAAACTCCGATACTGTATGATGAACATTAAAAAGGATTTTGGATTTAAGATAACGAGTATGCCAGTTAAGTTTCAAATAAGTCTAGATATCACTGAGCCAAGACCAGAATTGACTTAGTAACGTAGAAAAATGAAATTGAATTCTAGGTTTCTGGAAAAGAATACAGCCAATCTTGTTCAACTCAACACGGGGGCTTAGTGTAAAGCCCCCCTCGTGAATGGGTAAAAATACTTTTACCCTAGATATATTTACAGTTTTAGCTTGGCAAGGCTTATCAATTATTTTGCAAAAATAAAATCCCCAATCTTTGCTATGGTCGGTTGAGACCAAACCCAGCTACCTGAGACTGTCTTTGCGGGGTTATAGAACACAAGGGCTCCCGGAACAAGATTATCGTGATTTAATAGCGCATCATCTGCTGCTTGTATATTGCTTGCGGTTGGAGATGTGTAAATTTGTCCATTCGCAACGCAGGTAAACTGGTAATGACCGTTGGTTACCTGGAATAATACGTCTTTTACTGTACTCCCGTACGTGCCAGAATCTAATCTGTGGAGGATTACGTCACCAACAGCTATCTGAGCGTCAAGGGGCTCACCATCCGCTTCAGCGTGAATTGCATGTTCTAACCAGTACTGATTTTGCTGTTCAACATTTGTTGGATTTTGGCTCGGACTAGTTTGGGTAGGTATATTTATTACCGTTCCGACAATCAGATTCATAGGGTTTACGGTTGGGTTGGCATTTGTTAAAGCAGTGACACTTATGTTATAACGTTGTGCAATCTTCCACAGCGTATCACTGGGTTGAACAACGTATGTATTTTGTTGGGATTGTGTTGCAGGAAGCTGTAACACTGTACCCACTAATAAATCGGAAAAATTAATGGTAGGGTTCGCAGATTCGAGAGACTGTAACGAAATGTGCTCCGATTGTGAAATACTCCAAAGTGTTTGACCGGGTTGCACCGTAACGGTGCTCGCGAATACAGGTGAGATTCCTAAGCAAAAGAGTGACGCTGCTGAAGTAGCTGATATTCCAAGATGTAATAAGCGCACTAAATTCAATATCCTCCCGTTATTGCCTCCGAGGTTAGTTGTCGGATTCGGATGGCGAGAAACCCGTCGCGTCTAGCGATTCACCCCTAGGTCTAAGACCATAAGTCCCCCGTACACCGATAAAGCTTGGCGACTCGGCTAGTATAATTATGCAACCAGTATATCATTATGTTTATTCGTCGAAAATCGTAATTTTTTACAATAACTTGGTATATTTGATTTCCGTTATGTCC
>JAKADF010000017.1 GCA_021820805.1 Bacillota bacterium | reverse complement strand
ATGTTCATCTTCTCATCAAATGCGATCCGCAATACGGAATTCACAGGGTAATTAAGCAACTCAAGGGATATACATCCAAAGTCCTTCGCGATGAATTCAAATCTCTAAAAAGTCGACTGCCTTCTTTGTGGACGAATTCCTACTTTGTCGCCACGGTGGGAACTGTTCAACTAGATGTGATTAAGAAATACATTGAAGAACAGAAATCGAGGTGAGAACATACGAAAATCCTACAAATATAGACTCTATCCCACGAAAGAACAACGAGAGAAAATTCAGTTCACCTTTAGAACGCTGTCGCCTGCTTTACAATCGCATGCTTAGCGAACGACGTTTTGCCTATGAAACGGACAGAACCACGCTAAATTACTACGATCAAGCAAATACATTTAATGTGCGCAAACAATACATTCCAACATTGAAACAGGTTCACTCTCAGGTATTACAGGATGTTGTGAAACGACTTGACAAAGCATTTCAAGCCTTCTTTCGCTGCGTGAAGGCAGGAGGAACCCCTGGCTATCCGCGTTTCAAATCAGAAGGTCAATATGACTCTTTTACGTACCCACAAGGTGGCTATTCGCTTAACGGAAACAAGTTAACAATCTCCAAGATTGGCGAAGTGAAAGTTTTGATTTTTCCGTGTGGCTGACGGTGGAGCTTAATTTTTGCCTTTAGGCATGGGGAGTGATCACCGTTGTATATAATCCATTTGTTGATAATTAGATTCTCCTCGGACCTAAAAATATTTTAAAATTGGGGAAAGTGTTTCTGTACTATTTGCGTTATGAACGTCTTGGGTGGACTATCAGCAACAATGATAGGGACGACAGTATTGATTATTCTTGAATAACGGGCAGCATTCCACGAGAAATGGAAGTTGCTTAAGGGCATTCAACAAGGCTCTTAAGAAAGGCAAGAAAGGTATTTCTGCCGAAAAGGAGACATACCTGCATTAGGTATACCTTCTTCAAGATCATACACACGTTACATTTCTGATGTTGTACTAACTTTTCTTATTGCTCGCCACATTGAGTAACCTCCAGCACCACCAACAACCAAAATAATTAGCAATAATGAAATGTTAATAGAGTCAAGGTTGTATATATGCAATCCTGTCGGAAGAGTCCAGTCTGCGAGTTTTGGATTTAATAATTCAATAACCCCTGCTACAGCGAACAATATTCCACCAATTAATAATGTGTTACCAGCCACGAACCGACCAATGAACGCTTTAGCTTTTTCCCCAAGGTTTCTACTTTCAATCCAGCGTCCAAACACGCCACCAATAATAATTTGCATAAGTAAGGTACCTAGACCGTAAAACAATCCTGGTAGAAATGCGATCCAGGGACTTGGCATTTGTGGCGAAATTACCGTATATATAATCGTTGCGAAAGCACCCGTTCCCCATCCAGCAATAAAACCGTGAATCAGAGCCAATTTCACAGGTACTGCTTCATTATCGGTCGGTAGGGACGGTGTAATCTTCTCAAGCCAAGGAAATAGGTGTAACGTCTTTTTTCTGTATAAGATGAAATACCCTGACAGCAACATAACAACCCCAACAATGACGTATATAATTTGCTCAGCGCCTTTTCGCATTAGAAAACCGGCTAGAGCAAAATATGCTAATTCTGATGCGATAGCCCGTTGTAATGTGAAAGCGAGTGAGAAATACAAACCTGCTCGTATTCCACCTCGGGTACTATAACTTCCTATGGAATAGCTAAATGTAATTGGCCAAGTGTGCTCATCGGGCGTAATGCCATGAACAATTCCCATCAGGAAGACAGTAACTAAATCAATTACCCAAGTAATATGATGGGGATTGTACCAAAAATTCAATGACTGCACCCCGTCTCATTTTCAGTTTGACAACTGGAGCAAGTTCCATACAAATCGGAGCGATGACTACTAACACGGAAATTTCCTGGTACCTTGAATGACGGACAGCTATCATGAATATCCGTTACTCGGTGACACGATAGACATACGAAGTGATGGTGATGCTCGGATTCGCAAAATGCATAATAAATAGTTCCATCTACAAGAAATGGTGTTGCAACACCGACTTTCGTAAGCACTTCAAGCATTCTATATACTGTTGTTAAGCCAATTTTTATATTGTTTTTTCCCGCCAATTCGTGAAGTTGACCTGGAGTAAACATGGATGATGATGAAGCGAACAATTCTAAAAGGCTTTCTCGCTCACTAGTCAAACGGAATTTCTGGCCGTGTAATAATTCTTTGATCTGAGATTTATCCATTCTTAACACACCTTGTTCAGATTTATAGAAAATCATTTTCTATAACATAGTACATTGGTCCATTCATATCGTCAATACAGAAAATGATTTTCTATAATGCAATAAATGTTCGCAGGTTCGTTAAATCAAATAACCATTGAAAGGTTGAACATGGATGGGAACATGACGGCGGATTGGTTACAACATTGATTGCTTTTATCACAGAATCGAAGTGTTAGTAGCGCTATATTTAGCTTTCAAATCAGGTTTTTGAAACGAGGTCACGCAGTGTTTTGGAAAAAAATAACTTCTATCTTGAACCAAAGTAAGACTTTGCAATCAAGTAATACAGCGACCCCCAAACGCACACGCCCCACTTTTGCTCCAGAGCGCATTGGAGAGTTGGGCGAGCACAAGATTGAAGTACAACTTCGCCAGTTTTCGAACGGCAATAGATACTTCAATGATTTACTCATAGTCAATCCCAGATCCAAGACTGGATACGCTCAGATCGACCACGTTCTAATAACAACATACGCCATATTTGTGATTGAGACCAAGAACTACAAAGGCTTTATTCGTGGTAAGCGGGAAGATAGTAGTTGGAGAGTGAACTCTAAGTACAATATGTACAATCCTTTGCGACAAAACCGCACTCATATCAATGTGTTAAAGCGACTTTTGAAGGAGTGTGGGGATCTTCGATTTATTTCTGTGGTCTCATTTACGAAGCGTTGCGAGTTGCATATAGATCCAGATTTACGAACAGTGGACACGGACGAATTTGTTGTATACGACATACTATTGACGGAATTTATTGAGAGAAAGTTAATCAGACTGAGACATGAATATTCTAGTCCCTTATTATCGGATTCAGATATAAGTAGTATTTTCCAAGTGTTTTGCGAAAAGAACATTACTGACCCGACGGTTAGGAAGGAACATGACAAAAAAGCAAGTGAACTAAAGAGGGCGCATTAACTATGCACTCGGACAGTCCAACAATGAAAATAGATTAGGTAACGGGGGCAGAGAAGGACGACCGCCGATGGTTGGATGAATATGCATCAGTCGATTTACTGTCATTGTGTAGCTTTTGGGTTAATTGAAAACACATGCATATAGATACTATTGGGTTTTTGAATAGGAAAGAAGAAACGAAATGAGGTCAATTAAGTGGTTACTACTTGGCATCAGTGTAATGCTATTTGATTTATGCATGATGCACAATCCTAATGCCAATTTTGGGGCAGTGGACAATCTTTTTGTATATATTGGATTCTTAATCTCACTGATTGGCTTCTTCATTACCGAAAAGAAGTTACCGTATACTTGTGGGACTATTGGGAGCGAATGTGCAATAAGCAGCAGAAATTCCCATGAATATATGTGTAGTGGAACCGAACAGTTATAGGTTTTTCACTCGGTAGTCTATCTAGCGATATGGGGCATGGATAGGCAACTTTGGCAAACTCTGGACTTTAGGTGGGTAATTCCGGGGATTTGGCACAACAGCCGCAGTCGTTTTCGCTGCTCTCATTTTACTTATTACTATGGTGCCAAAGGTTCACACCAATCCTTGACTCATATGGAGGCTTTGACCCTTGAATTTCACAAGTATGCTGTATCCGAGCGCTGACAGGGATATTAATAGGGAAACCTTTGAACCACCTGGCTTCTTTGCTGATCTAAACCTTGATCAAATTATAGACAAAGTTACCTTAGGCAAGGAGGAATACAACCTAAAACCGATTTTTTATACTGCATTGCATAGTATTGATGCGATCCGTTTTCGCCAGGAAATTATGCGTGATTTAGATGAACCAGTTGTGCTTGAATGTGTAAAATCGTTTGCTGCAAAAATGCGGTCCGTCCGGAATCATCTTGCTCAAGCTAAAAAATCTTACTACCAGTTCCAGGAGCGTGCCTTCTTTTTGGATGCTGCTGAAATCTATTGTGATGCAATTCAATTTCTTGCAAACACTCTTTTTTCCGTGCACCTTTGTTCACAAGGTTTCCTGTCATTCCGCCAGTATATGGCCGAGTATAACGATTCTCAAAGTTTTAGAGCACTACTCTCCGAAACTAAAGAAATTAAATCCGAGCTGTCCTCTGTTCGCTACTGCCTGTTTATCAAGGGGAACTCAATTACCGTTCGCAAATATGAATCTGAAGCAGATTACAGTTCTGAAGTAGAAAAGACCTTTGAACGATTTAAACAAGGAGCAGTCAAGGATTATAGAGCGGAATTTTCTGACTGGATCGAAATGAACCACATTGAAGCACAAATCCTTGATTATGTCGCAAAGCTGTATCCCACTACATTTTCCAGACTAAATAAGTTTCGGAGTACGTTTAAGAATTTTATGGATGAAAAAGTCATGATCTTTGACCGCGAAATACAATTTTATGTTGCATATTTAGACTATGTCTCAGTAGTCAGAGGACCTGCACTCAAATTTTGTTACCCCGTGATTTCAGAAGCAGATAAAGAAGTTCGTGCGTCTGAAACGTATGATTTGGCTCTGGCATATAAGCTCGTAACAAGCAACCAATCTGTAGTTTGTAATAATTTTTATCTTGATAACAAAGAGCACGTTTTAGTTGTAACCGGTCCAAATCAGGGAGGTAAGACAACCTTTGCTCGAATGTTTGGGCAACTATACTTTTTGGGAAGTCTTGGTTGCCTTGTCCCAGGACAGGGTGTACAATTGACAATTTTTGATCAAATCTATACACATTTTGAACGAGAGGAGCATGTCACGAATCTAAATGGCAAATTGCAAGATGATTTAATTCGGATTCACGGCATTCTAGGTAACTGTTCGTCGCGAAGTATCGTCATTATGAATGAGATTTTCAGTTCTACAACGCTCCAAGACGCTGCTTTTCTCGGAAAAATGGTTATGCAGAGAATTATAGAACTCGGTTCAATTTGTGTCATCGTTACATTTATAGATGAGTTGGCTTCGTTTGGTCAGGAGGTAGTCAGCCTTGTTAGTGAAGTAGTACCAGGGAACCCGGCATTACGGACATATAAGGTTTTAAGAAAACCTGCCGACGGAATTGCGTACGCTAAATCAATTGCGGAAAAGTATGGGCTGACATATGCCCGTTTGAGGGAGCGCATAGAACCATGAAAGTCCACCTTCTATACGAGGACCTTGATTTTGACCTGGGCAGGACATTGCTATTCCACAGTGAAGACCTTGTACGGGATCTTGGGTTAGATTCGTTATTCCATGCCATGGCGAAAGAGGATGAATTTCTGTACAAGATAGTACAAAAGGTTGTCTTGTCGAGTGAAAACGACTTGAAAGCCATCACCTATCGGCAAGAAATTCTAAAAGACTGTATAGAGAACCAATCCATCGTAAAAGAAATTTATACCATCGCTGTTGAAACGATTGAGAGCCGTAAGAGAAACCATTTTGGCATCTTCACACGGTACCCTTCATCCATATTGTCGGAATCCTTAAAAATGCTGTGCTTATTTATAGACGCCCTTGTCCAGTTGAGAGACATTGCGAAAAAGTACAAGAGCCAGTTTCATGCGTCTGGATTTATAAGCCTTTTTGACATGCTGCTTACAGAACTTACCGACGAATATTTTGACATCATTGTAGAGCATTTAAGAAATCTCGCACTACGTGATGGTGCCTTAATCTCTGTAAGGTTAGGAAAAGGAAATCGCGGAGTCGACTATACTCTCGTTAAGCCCCCAAGTAGGGATCGGGGTTTGATAGGGCGGATTTTTGGAAAGAAAACCGCCAGTTTCACCTTCCGCATTAGCGACCGTGATGAAACCGGGGCGAGAACCTTGTCCGAATTAAATGACAGGGGACTGAATCAAGCGGCAAATGCCCTTGCTCAGTCTGCGGATCATATTTTAAATTTCTTTTCTCAATTGAAGATGGAGCTTGCCTTCTACATCTCCTGTTTAAACTTATATGAATGGCTTACAGCTAAAGGTGAACCTGTGTGTTTTCCGCTTCCAATTGCAGACAAGGAGCACAAGTATTTCTTTCGGGGACTCTATGACATATCTCTTTCCCTGAACATGGACAAAAAGGTTGTTGGCAATGACTTAGAGGCAGATGGGAAAGCCTTACTTATCATCACGGGAGCTAATCAGGGTGGTAAGTCAACGTTCTTGCGGAGCATCGGGATCGCGCAGTTGATGATGCAATGTGGGATGTTTACACCGGCCCTGTCATTCTGTGCAAATATTTGTAACGGTCTTTTTACACATTTTCGGCGGGAAGAAGACGCTGACATGAATAGTGGTAAGTTTGATGAAGAACTTAGCAGAATGAGCACGATTGCTGATCATATTGCCCCAAATTCGATGATCCTTTTTAATGAATCATTTGCAGCCACGAATGAACGTGAAGGTTCGGAAATCGCAAAACAAGTAACCAGGGCTTTGCTAGATAGTCATATTAAGGTCGTATTTGTGACACATATGTATGAGTTTGCAAATGAGTTTTATGGTGAGAAGATACCTAATACGATTTTTTTGAGGGCTAATCGCGAAGACGATGGAACGCGGACATTTAAAATTACACAGGGCAGGCCATTGGCAACCAGCCATGGGCAAGATCTATATGACAAGATTTTTCCCGAAAGTGGGATTTCTCCATCATAATCGTTTTTACAGAAAGTCCCGAGCATTGTTTATCATTTTGTCGGTGTAGTTTGCATGTGCAGGTTTTAACATTCGTATATTCAGTATGAAACATGAATCCAACCGGTGATGGAGCTCACCATCAACCGCCCAAATGGGCTGATGGCTCCTGCGAGTAACAATTATCCGTTATTCGTGGGAGCCCTGTTTGTTGTTCCAAGACGTAAAAGGCAGATCGTGTTAGTAAGTTTAGGTTTGCGTTGAATTGGCGGTTGGAACGCATAAGGGGGGCTTCTGGGCATTTCAACATGGGAAGCCATAAGCACCAATTCGACTCATTTTCCTTATCAGTATAAGGCTTTGAAAGTGAGTCTTGGTGAACGGAAGGATTTTATTAAGCGGTGTATTGAGAAGCGAATTCGTAGTATACGGAATAGTAAACCCTCGGGAATTCTACACAGGTCATCTGTAAAGTTGTCCTTCTAGCAGAATTACTGGCCCCGAAGAAGATTGCAACATAATATGGTTTTCTTTGACGAACCGTAGAATATCCTCTTTCGTCCCCACAACTTCAACTAGAATTGGTGTATAACGGTTGGACCGAAAAAGGCCACCTTTGCGTACCGGTCTGCCTTCTTCAATGCTATCCAGTCCTTTGTGTACTGTTACCCACATCATACCTCGTTTACGAAGTTCTACTAACATGGCTCGATACAAGGGAAGCCTCTGAAATTGGTCCTCATCATTCGTATAGATTTTCAGAATCGACACAGTTTGCATGTTAGTGTCACCTTCTGTCCCCATTGTATAAGATTGTTTAACGTCCCTCGCGGGAAGAACCAGCAAACGATTTTTCTCATTAAATGAATTCAGTACATAGGAGCTGATTTTTTGAACTTGGTCAATAGAATCATAGATTTGGATGACCATAGGTAAACCTGGTGAAGCCTCGGAAAAGATATCAGACATATTCCCACGCCAATCTGTACCTTGAGTTGCCCGGAGCACGGTTGCGAAGATTGTCTGTGATGTCTTCAGTCTGTTGAATAGTTCCTTGTAGAGAAGAGGGCCGAATGTCCCACGATGTTCGTCTTCACGGAGGCGTATTTCTGCATAAGTGCCACGATCCATGTTTTAGCACCTCGAATCTGACCCTAAATCTTCATGAATGCATAACTCACCAGAATTAGCGTGAATCCCTAGTCTTATCACATGTTGATGCTTCCCTTGGGTAATGTATGCGGTAATACTGCACGATGACCTCAACCTTGACAGATAATCCAGCGCTCGAAGATCGACTGGATGAAAAGGACATAAAGCTCTTTTGTCATATGGAAGCAGCTTACCCTATATAAGATTTGCCCAAATGAGAAGGCTTAGAATAGCTAACAGCATTACTGTAATGTATCCCCACAGGTATCCATGTTGAATGTGTACGATGTAGCCTACCGGTTTCCTTAGCCGGGTCATAATCCTTGAGTAGATGCTATGATGCAGCCACGGTTTTGTACTGGTGTGCACGGAAATCTCAAGGGGAACTGATGTGTTACCTTTCACAATCGTACGTTTAAGACGGAACAGAAGTATAGCCTTCCACAACATACGGTGAGGATTTGCGTACGCTGAGGCTGTATACTGAGAACTCGCATCATACAGGCTTCCACCGGTCCACTCACGGACTACCCGGTTATGATACGGTTTTCTACCTATTACCTTTTTGAGAAGATATGCAATACCCCCAAATACAATGAACCACCATAACAAATATGTCGGTGCAATGCTGCTGACCCCTGCACCTGGTTGAATGACGGCACCATGCATTGGCAGGAAGGAGAATAATCTGCCACCGAGGTTGACAAGGGTTGAATTGGATGATGGATCACCCATAATATCGGGAACCAATTGCGAAAATTGGTTACCATTTGGTACCAAGAAATTCACAACGTGCTGTAATGCACCGAGGAAAGAAGTTGGGAAGAAACCAAAAGAAGCCGAGAACACCGCCAGAATTCCGTATCCTAAGCTAGTACGAAGCTTTTGCAACTCTTCTAAACGTAAGGGAAGGTGTGAACGTGCACGTCCGGTAAACGTAAAAGCAAACAGTCTCAGGAATGCCGTCAATGCCATCGCTGCTCCTGTGGCTGCGAGTGCTCCAGCTACGACAATGAGTAATTGTTGAAGACCAGGTAATGTTCGGTACACTTGTAACATTGACTGAAGTGTTAGCCATTCAGCAGTGAATCCACTAAAGGGAGCGACAGCGGCGAGTGTAAGACAACCAATTAAAAGCCCAACGGCCACACCAGGCATGCGTTTAAATAGGCCGCCTAATCCATCGATATTAGTGATTCCGGTTCTTCGATGGATTTCACCAACTGTCAGAAAGCACAGTGATTTTGCCAGAGCGTGAGAAACCATCTGTATGAACATAGCACTCATGGCGATACCAGCAAATAGTGGGGCGCCTGTAGTTTGAAACGAAATCGCGAGTCCGAGTCCGATGAGCATAAAACCCACGTTTTCAATACTGCTATATGCCAGGATCATGTTCATCTGTTTCTCTATGACCGCGTAAAGTGCCCCAAGAAATACGGCTAGTGCTCCTATCAGAATGAGAAACACGCCCCATCCTGAAGGTAAAGTACCAATCAGTTCATAGATGCGAATAATACCAAACAGGCCGAGATTGAGCAGACCTCCCGCTAGGATGGCGTTTAAGTGCGGCGGTGTTACATGGTACGCTTGGGGCATCCACATTTGCATTGGCAGAATGCCACATTTTACGCCGAATCCGAAGAGGGCTAACCCAAATACGGTTTCTCTAACAAGTACTGGTTGGTTAAGTAGGGTGTTGTGCAGCGCCTGGAAGGTCAACAATCCGCTGGATGGGGCCGCGGCGATAAAGGCCAACACAAGCGCCAAGAATCCCAACTCACTGACGGCCAGAGTGACAAATGCTGCTCGGCGAACCCGCAGATGCTTGTGATTCGAAAGGATGTATCCATATGCAGAGAGCGACATTCCCTCCCACGCGATGAGCAGAGGGATTGCATGGGTTGCGACAGCGAGAAAGCTCGTAAACACATACTGTAGTGCCACAATGGAGACGATGATGGGGCCCGTTCCCAACGTTTTTGTTTTTGCCGCCTCGCTTGCGTATAAAGATGCCGCAATGCCAATAACGCCAAGGAGCAATAATATAAGCCCACCGAGGGAATCTATTGCGAATGTCCAAGCACCAAACGGCGGGACGCCGGGAATTGTAACAATGGGCACCGCAGACTTTAAAACGAGGGACCAGAGACCAAGGACAGTCTGCAGAAGGCACCCTATTGTAATCAAGTACCAAGCTGCCCTCGTGGAGTGCCGCCGAACCGAGCATAGGACGGGTATTGGCACAACGGTGAACAGCAGGACGGACGACCAAAACAGCGTATTCATGTGTTATACCTCCCCATTACGCTTTTCTATCGCCTGTAAAATCCCGTTAATAATCCCATACGGAGTAGGAGGGCATCCCGGGATGAACGCATCCACAGGAATGATGTCTTGAACGGGTCCGACGAACTGCGGGCTTTTTTTAAAAACACCGCCGTGTAGCGCACAGACGCCTACTGCCACGACTAACCGGGGCCTTGGCATCGCCTCGTAAGTCTCCAGCAGGATGGGCTTCATCAAAGGTGTAAGCGCACCTGTGACGAGTAAGACATCCGCATGGCGGGGAGAGGAAGTGAAAAAGATGCCTAATCTGTGAAAGTTGTAATATGGGTTGGATAAAGACAAGACCTCGGACTCGCAAGCGTTACAGGAGCCAACATCGATGTGGCGGACGTTTAATGAACGGCTAAACACATGTTGCAGGCGCTCTCCAAGTCCGGCTTCATCGATTTGCTTCCAATCAGACGTACTTGTCGCCATGTAACATCGCTCCTAACACCGAAGCTTGTTCGAGTAAGGATTCATGAAGGCTTGAAGCAATGTCAACGGATGGACTCCACTGGATACAGCCGTTTTGTTTCAGTGAGATGCATCTCCCGCAACCGATACAGGCTGCCTGATCAAGCTGGAGAACAGGCTGCCCATCTTGCATTGTCATCGTGATTGCCTTCGTTGGGCAGTTTCGTTCAAGCTGCAGACAAGTTTGTAGGTCTGGTGCATTTGAGATAATTGGGAGTACATTTGACTTCAAGCCTTCGGTACTTGTCGAATCCTTGAAAGGATACTTGGTAGTGGGACGGCCACTCGTTAATCCCGAAAGAAGCCACTTTGCCAACATGATGAATGCCTCCTTGCATTTGAAATTATCGATCGATACCTGCGACCGACAGTCCAAAACTTGCCTCAATGACTGGAAAGTCAGTTTGAATGTTCCCATTTGCAGTCGTAAGGCCGATAATTGGCCAATTCCAGGAAGAAGCGGCGCGAATGCCCCAATACGTAATTGAACCAGTGTGATCAATACGTACAACATGAGCAACCCTTCCCCGTGGGGATTCCGCCATACCAATTCCAAGGAACCTTTTTGGCGAAGTTCCAAAATCCTTGGGCGTTTTTTGTCCCTGTAATTCATCCAGGATTTGTCTAACTATTGCTACTGAATTATTCCATTCCAAAAGTCGAACGAGGAATCTGTCATATGCGTCACCAGTTGGCATTTCCGGTAAAGCAATCTGATATCCTGTACCTTGGTACAACGGCAGAAGATAATCGAGCCGGCTATCGACTGCAGCACCACAAGCCCTGGCTACTGGACCGACTACACCATATTGGGTTGCCCAGTCCTTTTGTAAAATGCCTGTCGTTCGTAAACGATCGACAAAAGTTGGCGTGTGCAGCAACAATGAAGTGAAGCGTTGCAGTCGAGAATCAACTTGTGATAGGGAAGTTTGGACATAATCTGATATCTCTGCAAAGTCCACCCCTGAACGTTCGGCGAGTCGAACGGCGTTTCGTAAATAACGCGATCCCGTTAATGCTGCATTCAGGCGGAGACATTCCTCCTTAACACGGGAGAGTTGTGCTTGACCTACGGTCATACCGGATGTGGAAGCCATTTGGGCGAAGTCGTGCGCATGGTTATAGAGTCTTTCAAGTTCCCCATACAACGCACGTTCCAATTCAACATGGGGATCCGTTTGCCATCCCATAGCTTGCTCTGTTGCGCGGCAGAATGCTGTTGCGTGTGCAACGGTGGACGTACCTGAGATACGCTCGGCAAGTAGCAATACATCTTGTGGCTCTTGACCAATTGCCAGTTGTTCGATATCTCTTTGTTTGTAAAACAGTTGGGGCTGCATATGCATAATTTGTTCCCCAATCGTGTCAAACAGGAAAGACACCGATTCATTGACATCGCCCCTGACCGGTCCAAGAGGCAAATAGAACACACCGCTTCCTTTGGCCACACCCCGCAAGGCATCTTGCTCCGGTTGGAGGATAGGACGTAAATCTGGGTGACCTTTTGGCAATATACCGTATCGTTCCCAAATTTCCCGTTCTGTCCAGAGCGCTGCGGGCCAGGTATTCGCAAGAGATGGAAAACTAGATTGCCCCTTATGCAGCTCCCCGAAGTACCATGTCACTTTTGATTGATGAGGTTCTCCAACAACCGCTAAAAGTTGACCTGGATTCTGCTCATTTTGGGGTAAAAACCCGTAGTACAGCAGCTGTGTGTATGGTTTAACAGACAAGTCCTGAAGCAGGGCACCCATTTCGTTGGCACTGATATGCCAGTCTGCTGTTGTCCAGCCTGATTCACTTACCACTTTGACAGGTAGTTCATCCACTTTTGCATTCATTTCCAACCCTCCGATATTTAAAGATGAAAACTAGGAAGCAGTTGTAACCCAAATGGCAAGACAGTACCAAGTGCAACGATGGTCAACATGTGTAGTCCAATCGACACTGAAGAAATCCCAGTGTGAATCACCGGCTTACTTTCTAACACACGAACGGGAGTTCCAAATCCTATTCGGATGGCGTACCGAAGGAAATTAGCAAACAAGATAGCGATAAGAATCAAGACAATTACGGCCAACCAGGGTGATGCGTGGTATAGAGAGTACACAACTGTAAATTCACTTAGAAAGAGGCCGAACGGTGGGGCGCCTCCAATGGCGAGCATACCGAGCATTAGGGTTGCCCCCGTCCATGGAAGGATTTTTGTTATGCCGTTTAGTCGATTAATTTCGGTTGAGCCGCTTGCAGTCAATAGTTCTCCGGATTGATAAAACAACATGGCCTTAATAACGGAATGGTTTACCATCTGAAGGAGGCCTGCAAAGACGCCAATTGGCCCGAGTGCAAATGCGATAGCAGCAAGGCCCATATTCTCAGAACTGGAATAGGCAAAAAGTCGTTTTACGTCATGCTGCCGAATCGTCACCAAAGTCGCTACAACAACCGTTAGAATACCAATTGACAACAATGCCCTGTTGGCAAACGCTCCATTCCCGCTCGCTGTCAAGATGGTCTGGAACCGAATAATGGCATACAGAGCACAATTTAGCTTAATGGCGCTGAGCATTGCGCTGGTTGGAGAAGGGGCCTGGCTATGCGCATCCGGTAGCCAAGCGTGAAATGGAACTAACCCAGCCTTCGTTCCGTATCCTGCAAGCACAAGCGCAAAGCCTACCATTAACCATTTCGTTGGAATTGCGCTCGCTATTTGTTCTAACCCAGTCCAAGTGACCGCATGGGCAAAAGAAGGCTGACCGACAAGAAACGTTATCGCGCCGAAGAGCGCACAAATCCCGCCGATTTCCATCATGATGATGTACTTCCAAGATGCTTCTGCTGTTCGTTTGGTACGGTGAAAATCCACCAGGAGTACTGATGCCAGTGCCGTAGCTTCGATGAACCCCCATGTAATGAGTACGTTTTGAAACAACGGTGCACCGAGTAACGTGAAATAAAACAAGAGGAACATCCCAAAGTACATCTTTATTGAGCCTGCCGTAAGGTGCCCACGGTGTTCTTCCTTGTGCATGTATCCAACAGAGTACAAAGCAGCGGTGAATCCGACGAAAATGGTAATGCCGGTAATTACAGCGCTAAACTTATCCATTTGGAATACGGTGTTGAAAGCCCTCCCTGTATGCCCATATAACCCACAAAGGTAACCGACAAAGTTGAGCACATTGAGTGCCGTAACGAGTACAGGTACATACGCCCGCATTGATGCAGGAACAAGCCAGTTCACAGCAATTCCGATGAGTGGGAAAATCAGCAAGGCTGCTATCCAATCCATTTTTTCACCCCCGAAGATCGTGCAAATTGTGCGTATGCTGGTGTCCGTGTCTGCGCAGCCGCAGTACGATGGTGGAGAGGCAGAGGACAGCAATTGCTACATCTATAAAAACGATGTAATCTGCGATGGCAGAAATTCGTTGCAATGAGAGGACAGCTGCCAGGTCAACGCCGTTGTCTGCCCCAAGTAAGCTCATGATTTGCTTCGGAGCGTGATGGCAAATTGCAGTGGCAGCGATTCCGACTAAGACAACAGCCAAACTAAGCCCGAAGTAAAGTCCGTTTTCACCCGCTGAAAACATGGGTACCAGCCGGAGGCTGATGATTCCGAGCAGGAGATAGATAAGCACAGCGTAGGGCGGCGTTATCAGGTACTCCGTTTCTCTGGCCGACAATAAATCCCTTTTTAGGAATCTTTTTAGAAGCAAGGGGATGAAAATGATGCGAATTCCGCAAATACCTGCAAAGCTCATCCAGGCCATGGCATCAGAGGAGAACCATGCAAATCGTAGGTACAATAGGGCAACGCATATGGTCTGAAGTACATAGAACATGATGGCTACTCGGGTTTCGCGTGCGACAGCCATCCATATTCCAAAAAAGAATGGGATGACGAACAGCCAAATGTTGTATGAAGGCATTGTCATTACCTCCTCGTTTCGAGGGCCAGACCCGGAGCTGCCGCCCGGCCTAAACGGTGGCCATTTTCGACCAGGCCCCTTTGAGTTCGCGTTACACCGCTATATTTTAAGCACCTGCAGCGCGGTGGCTACTATTGCACAAGCTGAAGCAGCAGCCATAAATTCCGCGATGCGTAAGAGCCGAAGTTTGCCAATGGATGACTCTACCCAAACGACAGCTCCGTTTAGCAAAAGGAATTTTGCGAACACCAGAACCACGGCAACCGCAATTGCAATCCACCCTGTACTTGAGGAGAGTCCTAACGGTGACACAATAACGTTCAAGAAAATGACACCTAAGGCCACGTACTTCATGGCTCCTCCCCATTCAATCAAGGCCAAATCAGGACCGGAGTAATCGTAAGCACGGTTGTGGTCGATCATCGAAAACTCGTGATGTGAAGATGGATTGTCGACCGGAATCCGACCGGTTTCTGCTAACAAGATAGAAAAGAAGGCAAGAATTAATAGAACATGGATGGGTGACCATCCCAGGTGCCATAGCGCCTGATTGACGACGTATGGAACTGTTGCATGAGCTGCGAAGCTTACGCAAAATAGGACCAGAATTAAAGCCGGCTCAACACACATCGATACGAATCGTGCTCGAGTGCTTCCGATACCTCCATACGGACTACCGCCTGCGGTAGAACCAACCAAAAGACAGTATGTTCCGAACCCGAGGATGAATCCGCCTGCCATCATGTCCCCTGCGAACGCCATGTAGAGGGGGAATGTGGTTAAAACCGGAATCAGCATCGTAACGATAAGTGGGGCAGCGAAATAAATGTATGGTGCCAATTTGTACATCGGTCCTGCATGTTCGGGAACAACGCGCTCTTTGTGAAATAGCTTACGCAGGTCTCGGTACATTTGGAAAATGCTTGGTCCCCGTTTCCCTTGCACAAATTCCTTCATCCGATTCAGCACCCCCTTAATCAGCGGGGACAGGAAGAGGACAAATGCCAATTGTACCAGTTGTAAGGCGAACGCTTGCCATACCTGCATTTTTGATTCCTCCTCGCTTCGCGGGTCTAAGTGGTCGCCACCGGCAACCAGGCCCTTTCCACACAAATGGCCCCTACCTTGTCGTAGTCGACTTGGTAGGAGCCATTAGCCTATCGGCGCTTGGCGAGCTCCATCGCCTAAGTTCATGCGTAATTCCAGACTTGATTCACTGTATGCGCATAGGTGATGGCGTGTGCAACAGATTTAATCTTAATGGACGAGTTGAGCGATGCTGATGGTACAAAGAATGACTATTTTAAAGTTTTCAATCAAGAGCAAATGGGTTGTCGAGCATTTTGGAGCAGGGTAGGAGGGGTATGCATATACTGAACCACTATTTATAACAAACGTGCGGCGGCTTAAAGGTGTCAGACAAAGGGGATGAGCCCCTTGAATATAGAAATTATACTGTTCAATATCTTAGTCGGGTTATTTTCAAGTACGGACAATTTTGGGATAGGACTTGCCTTTGGACAGGGTAAAGCACGGTTTCCCGTGATATTCAGTGTTTTGTATACACTTATACCAGTGCTTATGTTCAACCTAAGCGCGAGTGCTGCGGGGCACGTTGCTCTGTTGCTCAACCCTTCAATGTCGCATCGAATAGGAAATGCAATATTTGCGGTAGTTGGTTTAGGGACTGCTGTACAATCGCTATATGAAATATTGAAACCAAGTGATTTTAAAGTTGACGATATTTTTGGATTCGATCAAATGATGTTCCTAGGGTTGTCACAAGGAATGCGTACTTTAGCGATTGGATTTGCGGTTGGATTCGATGGGCTTAGTACGCTGTACGGTGCCATCGCGATTACCGTGATCGGTCTGTTCCTTTTAAATTTTGGTAAGTATATTGGTGTTCATTATTCGGTTAATTGGACCGGAGCAAGGATAAGTATGTTCATGGGGCTGGTATTCGCGTTTCTTGGAGTTTTCGGTGGTCTTCTCTAAGTCACACAACGTCCAACTTACTACCTCAAATCCACTGGATAGGTGCATGCGATGAGTGGACGAGAACGAAACAGTTTTACGGCTTCAACAGACATCGTGGAGAAGGTAGTAAACGCACCACAAAATCCGGTTCCAAGCAATAACCACCAATCGGGATCATGATGAAGTACGTCAAACGTCTGAAAAAAGATACCAAGTAACAGCGTACCAAAAACATTAATGATCCATGTACCCCACGGAAAATCACTTTGAACCCTTTGAGAAACGAGACGGCCGATGCCGTACCTAGAAAGTGCACCAGCAGCGGCGCCAATGCCAACAAGCAAAGATGTTACGACCATTCTGAGATTGATTCCCTGTTTTCATGTACTGACACTGACTCCCTCGCTTCACGTACGGAACCTGTGAGCAAGAACGCCATTTTATCGCCGGTGAAGGCTAGTATGGTACCACCAATCAAACTGATAAACCCATACAAAGCCGACATCAATAAGCTGGTTTTCAATAAGTCCTGTTCCAAAGCCTGATTTTAACCAAGGGCGAATCCCCATATCGTCAGCGATTCGTTGCGCTATGAAGATGTGGAGCAATCGTATGATCAGATTGACGTAGGACAAGTGATTACATGATACTTAGAATATATAGAGATTTCAGAGTAGTGAATACTCGATTCCCGGGGGTTGCCGACAATGTTCCGTTTGCTATGAATATTTACTATAGAAAATCAACCAACTCATGGTCGGTTGAACAGGGAACGGCTATAAAAAAGAAACAACGATAATTGAGAGTCTATCATATCAAGAACCTTAATACCTTTTAGGGGGTGAAATAATGCCAAAGGGAGCACTCCTTATGATTCGTCTATATGAAAGTGATCATAAAAAATGGTTTTCACGAACTGCTTATGAGGAAATTGTGCGCCATTTGTGGTCGAAGGGAGCACCAGGCATAACTGTCTTTCGTGCCATAGAGGGACTCGATGCACGCGGGCACCTTCAGAACTTCTACTCCGATTATGCATCGGGATTGCCTATTACAATGGAAGTTTACGGTACACCTGAAGAAATTAATCACATCTGTGTGGATCTTTCAGATCGCCTGCCAAGAACTTCTCGAATCATCGTGCTGCAGAACGTCATTGACTTGAAGGAAAATGAAGTGAAGGAGGGAGCAGAGATGAATAGTGCGTACATGCTAAAAGTGTATATGAAAGAAGAGGACAGTTACCATCATATGCCACTCTATCATGCTATCCTTCTAGAACTTAAAAGGAAAAGCGTATTATGGGTGGATGTCCAACATGCCCTGGAGGGGTTTGGAAAGGAGCACGTTATTAAAAAAAATCATCTATTGTCGT
>JAKADF010000427.1 GCA_021820805.1 Bacillota bacterium | reverse complement strand
CGGCCCTAAGATAATACTGTTTTACCCATACAGTTGCACTACTGTTTTCGCGATACATATGAGCGATTTGTTCCCCATATAAACTATTTATCTTTTCACATAGTTCCTGAATGATGTCAAATACACAGCCTACGTGCTTGACATAGTCTTTTCCGATTTGCTCTTTGCCGTAAGTTTGGCCAGTTCCTTTTATCCTGTCAACAAACCCTTTTTCCCAGCCGTCTGTCAACTTGTTTCTCCTCCTTTCATTATTTTTAATAGGCAGGCGATGCGCCTGCCTATCTTTAAACACTCACAGCATTGATACGGTTGACATTCAAACGAGTTAACCCAGGGAAACCATCAAAACCCGAGAGAAGTACAGCACCGCATTGAAAACCTTCAAATCTTCCAGTTGATGGCGGCCTGTCATCATATTGAACCGTGACCATGGTGCCAAGACTCAGATGGGCGAAAAAGTTGCGAATGCTGAATGAATCATATCCGTCGTAATATCCCATCATGTTCACCCCCCTTCCTTTGCTACATCCTATGAGGACAAGAAAATGAATGAATGGACAACCGCTCAAATGTTGTCCATAAAAAATGAAAACAAACGATTGTCCATACCCATCAAGAATACCGATATCCACATCACGGGTTACATGATGCCATATCCAAAAAATAGAGTTAATGTAGTTACAGGCAATACATGAAGTAATCATGGAGGTGACAGCAATGTCAGACGTACAGAAATCGACGATAGTCGAGGAGCTTGGCAGTTTCGCTTCTAAAGCAAAATGGGAAGACCTTTCAGAGGCTGCTAAAAATGCACTTAAAGCACGTGTGCTTGACTCTATCGGCTGTGCAATCGGTGCCCTCGAGGGTGAACCGGTGCGTAACATTCGTCAGATGACAGAAGACCTCGGAGGTAAGTCGCTCGTAACCTTAATTGGTGGGGGACAAAGTGCTCCGGACAGGGCAGCTTTCTTCAATGGAGCAGCAGTCCGTTACCTAGATTTTAATGACTCTTATCTGGCTAAGGGTGAAACTTGCCACCCATCCGATAACGTTGCACCAGTGCTATCGGCTGCCGAGTATTCAAAAGCAAGCGGACGCGACTTTCTAGTAGGATTGGCACTCGCTTACCAGATTCAGTGCCGACTCTCCGATGTAGCTCCAGTTCGGAGCCACGGCTTTGACCATACAGTACAGGGCGCATATGGAGCATCGGCGGGTGCCGCTTACGCAATGGGGCTCAGTGCAGCACAAATTGCTAATGCAATAGCGATTGCGGGCACAAGCTATAACTCTCTGCGAGTGACACGTACAGGCGAGCTTTCTAACTGGAAAGGGCTAGCGTATCCAAATACCGCAATGGGAGCCGTACATTCAGCTCTGTTAGCTCAATATGGAATTACAGGCCCACGTGAGGTATTCGAAGGTAACAAAGGGTTCATGGACTCTATCGCAGGTCAGTTTGAGATTGACTGGTCTAAGGAAGATTTAGAACGTGTAACTCAGACTATTACCAAGCGTTTTAACGCAGAAATTCATTCCCAGGCATCTATTGAGGGATTATTGGAACTCCGTGCAAGCTCTGGGGTTCACCCTGAAGAAATTGCTCAAATCCGCCTTGCTACTTTCGATGTTGCCTTCAACATCATCGGTGGAGGAGAAGAGGGAGGCAAGAAACTTATTCGCCGCAAGGAGGAAGCTGACCATTCACTTCCTTACATGCTGTCTGCAGCCTACCTGGACGGACAAGTAATGCCTGAACAATACTTGCAAGACAGAATTGTACGTTCTGATATCCAAGATCTATTACAAAAGGTCGACGTTCGTCCATTACAAGAGTTCAGTGACCGCTTCCCTGCAGAAATGGCCTGCCGTATTGAGCTTGAAACAAAAGACGGACGCATGTTTAAGATTGAGAAGAAAGACTATGAAGGTTTCAAGACCCGTCCTGCAAGTTGGGATGCTTTGATGGAGAAATATAACGGGCTCACTCGTAATATTGACAGCGATCTTGCAAAGAAGATTGCAAATACGATTAAACATATTGACGAAGTTTCTGTTTCCGAACTGACTGCTCTGCTCGGCCAAGTTAAGGTAGGCCAAGTTAAGGTTACAAACTAAAAACAAAACTAAAAGGATGGTGTCAAACCATGTCAGAATATGCATTTTCAAATTTACGTACAAACCGTCGTCCAGAAAAACCTCGTAAAGTAGGCGTAACTGAAATCCGCGGCCCCTATTACACGGTAATGGGTAAACGCTACTTAAGTGATGTTCTAGAAACAATGGGTGACCATGTAGATATTCTTAAGTTTGCAGGCGGCTCATTTACATTAATGCCAGAAAAACAACTTCGTGAACTATTAGACCTTGCACATTCGTATGGGGTTAAAATCTCAACAGGCGGATTCTTAGAAAGCGTTATTCCGCAAGGAAAAGACGCTGTAGACTATTATGTTAAAGAATGCGCAAGAGTGGGCTTTGATATCATTGAAATTTCAACAGGTTTCATTACAATGCCTATCGATGATATTGTTCGCTTAGTTGATAAAGTTCAATCTGAAGGATTACTTGCTAAACCTGAAATTGGTGTTCAATTTGGTTCAGGCGGTACAAACTCGATTGAACAAAATGAGGCTGCTGGTATAGCCGACCCTTCACGTGCAATTCAAATTGGAAAACGTTGCCTTGAAGCTGGAGCATATATGTTAATGATTGAATCAGAAGGTATTACAGAAAGTGTTGCAACATGGCGTACTGAAATTGCATCACGATTTGCTGCTGAATTGGGTACCGAAAAAGTGATGTTTGAAGCAGCTGATCCACAAGTATTTGCTTGGTACATTAAGAACTATGGTCCAGAAGTTAACTTGTTCGTTGACCACAGTCAAATCGTTCAATTAGAAGGTATTCGCCGCGGTATCTGGGGAAATAACGAAATTTGGGGCCGTGTTCATACTTATGGCGACAGTGTAAGCTCAGCAAGAGAGCTGGTTCACAGTGGAAGTCAAAAAGCCGGCAAATAATAGTCAAATCGACAAATACCTGAGAAGTGGTCTCTTGGATGTCCGTCCAAGCAGGATCAACAGGAATGTTAGTCGAAGTTACTATAACTACCGGTTTTAAAAAAAGCGTATCTTGTTTCACGAAGGGTGCATCTGACACATGCACCCTTTTCATTATTATCATACAGGCATTTCACGGTGTCCATGCGTGATTCTCGTCACTTACCACGATAAAATGCTTAACTTAGTTTTTGAAGGTATTGTTCCAATCGATTTAGTCCATCTCGTAACTTATCCAGTGAATAGGCATAAGACAAGCGAATATACCCTTCGCCATACTCTGAGAACGCATCACCAGGTATCACTGCAACACGCGCATTCTCGAGCATATCAACAGCAAGCTCAAATGAGGTTTTACCGTACTTTGTAATAGACGGAAAAAAGTAGAATGCTCCATTCGGTTTAACAACTTCAAGACCCATTTTTAATAAGCGGTCATACACATAGTCTCTCCGACGATGATACTCTTCACGCATAGCTATACTATCATCGATCCCGTTCGTAAGAGCTTCAATCGCTGCATATTGACTAATTGAAGACACTGCTGTTATCGCGTACTGATTAACTTTTATCATTTGCTCAGTGAGATAAGAGGGAGCAAACGTAAACCCGATTCTCCAACCTGTCATCGCATGCGATTTAGATAAC
>JAKADF010000426.1 GCA_021820805.1 Bacillota bacterium | reverse complement strand
GGCACATCCAGAAGTCTTCAATATTTTGTTGCAAGTTCTAGATGATGGACGCTTAACAGATGGTAAGGGGCGAACGGTTGACTTTAGAAATACTGTTATCATTATGACATCAAATGTGGGTGCAGAGGCAATTCGTAAAGGTGGCACGCTCGGCTTTAAACCTGACAATTCCAGCAAGTATGAGGATATGAAAGGTAAAGTTATGGAAGACCTGAAGCGTACCTTCCGGCCTGAATTTTTGAATCGGATCGACGAAATTATTGTCTTCCATTCACTTGATGAAGCACAAATTACACAAATCGTAGATCTAATGGTCAAAGACTTGCAAAAACGGTTGTCTGAGCAAGACATTCAGTTCTCCTTAACAGACGAAGCAAAGGCATATCTAGCAAAACAAGGTTACGATCCGCAATATGGTGCACGCCCCTTAAAAAGAGCGATTCAGCGCCACATTGAAGATAAACTATCTGAAGCGTTACTTGCTGGTAAGGTTCGCAGAGGAAATTCAGTCAGAATTGGTATGGATGGGGAAGAGTTAATAATTGAGCAAGTAGCATCTGTTTAAAGATTAACTCGGGCTTGGCACCATGAAATTTGAATTAGAATGAATGTACAGGAGAGATCCACACGATTTGGTGTGGATCTCAATTTGTAAGAGTGCAAGTTTGTTCTGCATCATGTATCATGGTTGTAACTGGAAACGAGTGATATTAATGCCGAAGTTAAAATCAAAGTTTGTCTGCCAGGAATGCGGCTACGAATCAGTTAAATGGCTTGGGAAGTGTCCTGGATGCACCAAGTGGAATACATTTGTTGAAGAATTAGACCAGCAAAAATCTACAAGGGGCCATTTCGTAATCGACAACAGCAGTAATGAGGCACGGCGAATTGATGAAATTCCCATGCAAAATACAGAGCGGCTGGCGACAGGAATATCCGAATGCGATAGAGTGCTAGGCGGCGGGATTGTACCAGGTTCGCTGGTCCTTATTGGCGGTGACCCTGGCATTGGCAAATCGACACTTTTGCTGCAATTATCTTGGTCGTTAGCGCATAAGGGACACAAGGTTTTGTATGTTTCTGGCGAAGAGTCCGCAAATCAATTGAAATTGAGGGCAGAACGACTGGGTACCACTCATAGCGATTTATATGTGCTTTCAGAAACTGATTTAGATCTTGCTGTTCATGCAGTAGAAAAGATACAGCCTGAATTTCTAATTGTTGATTCTATTCAAACGGTATTTCAAAGAGAATTAACATCAGCGCCAGGGAGTGTGGCCCAGATACGGGAGTGCACAGGTATCCTGCTGCGAGTAGCAAAGCGTTTAAACATTGCAACATTCATAGTTGGGCATGTGACGAAGGATGGCGTTCTGGCCGGACCGCGAATGCTTGAGCATATGGTTGATGCGGTACTATACTTTGAAGGTGAACGCCATCATATGTATAGAATACTGCGTGCTGTTAAAAACAGATTTGGTTCAACAAATGAACTCGCAATATTTGAAATGAAGGAGGAGGGACTTATTGAAGTGCCGAATCCTTCGGAAATGTTTTTATCTGAACGGACAGAACAAAGGCCTGGTTCAGCTGTTGTGGCTGCACTCGAAGGCAGCAGACCCCTTCTGCTCGAAGTGCAAGCATTAGTTGCCCCAACGGGGTTTGGAACTCCAAGACGGATGGCAACAGGGGCTGATTATAACCGCATGAATATGGTAATGGCTGTACTCGAGCGTAGGATGGGGTTACATTTAGGCGCTCAGGATGCATATGTAAATGTGGCAGGTGGTGTTCGTATCGACGAACCCGCCGTTGACCTTGGCATTGCATTAGCTCTTACATCAAGCTTTCGGGATAAACCACTTGCAAAAGGGGACGTATTTATTGGTGAAGTGGGGCTGACTGGAGAGGTTAGGTCAGTTTCTAGACTGGAACAGAGAGTTAGGGAAGCAGAAAAGCTTGGTTTTACACGTTGTTTTGTTCCCGCACAAGGTTTGCGCTCATGGAAAAGTAAAGGCTCTATTGATGTAGTTGGTGTGACGTCCATCCCAGATGTCATGAGGATGGCCTTTTAGAGGTGAAAAGATGCGAGAAGATGCTAAGCGCGAAGCAACAGTAAATAAAATTTTGCGTATGGTGGCACCTGGTTCCGTATTGCGAGAGGGAATAGAGAATATTTTACGGGCTAAGACTGGCGGACTGATTGTCGTTGGTGCAACGGAACCTGTTCTCGCAATTATGGATGGCGGATTTACTATCCAGTGTGAATTGACACCTTCCCATTTATATGAGCTAGCCAAGATGGATGGCGCTATTATTGTTAGCGAAGATGCGAAAAAAGTATTGTATGCGAATACCAATCTTAATCCAGACCACACAATTCACACGATGGAAACAGGTACACGCCATCGTACGGCGGAACGTGTTGCAAAACAGACTGGCCAACTTGTTATTTGTATTTCACAACGGCGAAACGTAATTACGTTATATCAAGGATCATATCGGTATAGTCTGAAGGATATTGGTGTAATTCTTACGAAAGCTAACCAAGCAATGCAAACACTTGAAAAGTATAAGTCTGTTCTTGACCAAACACTAACGAATCTCAGCGCTTTAGAATTTGAAGAGTTGGTTACTTTGCAGGAAGTGACTACGGTTCTGCAAAGATTTGAGATGGTTTTACGCATTAAATCAGAGATTCGGCGATATATTACAGAGTTAGGCAGTGAAGGTCGACTCATTAGTATGCAATTAGATGAGCTCGTTTCACGCGTCGATGAAGAGGCGTATTTGCTGGTAAAAGACTACGCACTCTTAGAACAAGATGAAACTCCGCATCAAGTCTTATCGGTGATTCATGAATTTTCTTCTGAGGAATTGATTGATGGTAGTGCTGTGGCGCGAGTGCTCGGGTATCCATCTTCGGCTTCGACAAACGATGAGCCTATCCCGTCGAGGGGGTATCGGATCTTAAATAAGATAACGCGTTTGCCGCAGCCTGTTATTGAAAACCTTGTCGAACATTTTGAGACCCTTACAAACGTTTTATCCGCTTCAATTGAGGAGTTAGATGAAGTCGAAGGAATTGGAACGGTCCGTGCGAGAACAATTCAGGATGGTTTAAAGCGGATTCAAGAACAAGTGTTTATTGACAGGCACTTATGATTTAACAAGATAAGGATTTCGCTTGAGGGGGATTTTCATTGATAGTAAAGTCAATTCCAAGTTTACTTACTCTCGGCAATATGGCTTTGGGTTTAATTGCAATGGCATTGGTTTCTGCAGGACTAACTTCGGATGCGGCTCTTATGGTTGTCATTGGCATGGTACTCGATGGTTTAGATGGAAGAGCAGCTAGGTACCTCCATGCTGAAAGTGAGTTTGGCAAGCAGTTGGATTCATTGTCGGATATTGTTACGTTTGGAGTTGCACCGGCATTTATCATGTATGAGGTTATTCTTCACGACCTTAGCTGGCTTGGAATAGCACTTGGCTTGTTATTTCCAATGTGTGGAGCTCTTCGCCTTGCTAGATTTAATATTTCGCGTAAATCAACAAATTACTTCGTTGGTTTGCCAATCACAGCAGCAGGCGGGATTTTAGCAACGATGGCTCTTTACAAGGATTTATTGAATCCATCGTATATCATACTTCCAATTGGAATGCTGTGTTTAGCGGTTCTTATGGTAAGCAATGTACGTTACCCCCATTT
>JAKADF010000425.1 GCA_021820805.1 Bacillota bacterium | reverse complement strand
ACTCCTGATGAACAGGGGAGATTTATCTTCGAGTTGATGTGTCAGTATACAAGATTAGGACTAGACGGTTTGCAGGTGGGAGATCTGGTTGGAATTGAAAACTATACTCCGAACTCAAACGGTGAAAAGGCATATTCGGTCTTGACAATTAGCCAAGTATATCCTGTTCATTTCGCGGCACAAGGATCAGGGGCATATCCTGGACACATATTTGAGTCTATGAGATCAATAAAGGAAGATTGGGAAAGTCAAGAAACTAGACCAATGCATTTGACTACAACCATCACAATCCAGGCAGTTTCGACAGGTTTTCAGTTTTCGTATAACCCACGTGAATCTGAAGAGCTCCCCTCTTTGGCTGAAGAGAAGAATCTACCTATGATTGGTGCAGAAATAAGACCACTTAGCATGCCAATGGTCGATTCCATAATCAATCAAGGACTGGATGAAGAGCCAGATTCTCCCTTCAGCCACAGAAAATTTCCCCAACTGAATGTCCGATTGAGCCAAGAAAACCTTTTGACCACGCATTTTGGAATTTTTGGTTTTACCGGAGTTGGGAAGTCCAATTTAGTCTCGTCGATGGTCTCTTCTCTGTGTTTTGAAAACGATGAACCTTCATCCAATTTTGTAATATTTGACCCGAATGACGAGTACCTTGGCCTATTCATCGACAGATTCATCTCCAACCGAGAGGAGGTTACATATGTACACATCGGTTCAGATTCTTTGCACGGTACAATTACAAGTTCTCTCGGCAATGATGACTATGAGCCCTCACAAGAGATCCTTCAGATAATGTGGCAGCAACTTAGGTTACCTCCTCCTCTGCGAGAGCTATCCAACAGGGAAACTACTTTCCGCGATAGGATTTTTGAAGGGCTCCAAAATGTCTTCCACCGTACTAGGATAGTGATGCCATTTGAGGATGTCGCAGCCCTTATCAGAGATAAATTGCGTGAGCAAACCCCTGATCAAGCCGGCCCTCAAACTAAAGAAGCGCTTCGAGACTTGACGGAAGCATGGAGCACCCCGTTCGACGGTATCCCGATAAGCTCCGAAAACATAATCCGAGCGATACATTTTTCGAGCGACCAGCAAGTACAAGCTCCGATCAATGCACTTCCTGAAAGATCTAGTGCAAGAACAACACTTACAGGGATACTAAATAGATCAGTTAATGCACTCAGGAGAGAGTCTGCGAATCTAGCTGAAATACCGCCAAGAGCAATTTTGCAAGTTGGTGATTTAATAGACGATGTTACAAACCAAGATCATAGACAAATCGTAATTATCACCGGTCGCAGAGATTCTGAAATCAAATATTTTGCATCTCAACTTGGAAATGCAATTTATGAGAGAAGAAGACACGAACCTACGCGCGACCCATTTGTAACATTCATATTCGATGAAGCAGACCTCTTTATTCCACAGGCGGGTACTGATAAGGACACCGCTAGCGTGAGGGAATTATGCGTAACTCTTGCTAGAAGAGGAAGAAAATTTGGTCTTGGACTGGGGATATCAACGCAGCGTTCTTCGTTGCTAGATACCGAGGTAATGGCCAATCTTCACACTTATTTTGTGAGTAAGTTACCGAGAGCAGACGATAGACAAAGGGTAGCCGAGGCATTTGGAATTAGTGAAGATCAATTGGCCCCGACTTTCACATTCAGGCGTGGAAATTGGTTGGTCATAAGTCACGACGCGACGGGTTTGAAGGGAGTGCCTATACCTACAATAGCTGATGATGCAAATGAAAGAATATTTTCATCCGTAGAGTAAAATGGGACCTGCTTCTTCCCAAAAATTTATATTTTGTAAGGACCTGTGGACCAAGTGACTTTAACTCCTCTTTTTGTAGTGGATCGGCCCATTTCACTAGAAATTTTAAAAGGGCTTGAAGATCTCCGCGGGCAGTTTGGTATACTTTCACATGCTTTCACTACCGAGAACTTCAAGGTAAAATTTAGAGAATTTCAATTCGCTAAGTTTAAAATTGGGGACTCAGGAATTTATCAAGGGAAGGAAATCTCTTACACGGAGCTTTTTAACGAATATATTAAGATGGGAGTAACGCATGGCATAATCAAAGATTACTACAGAAACCCAATTAAAACTCTAGAGAGTGCTAAGCAAGCGAGGGACTACTACTATATATCGGATCTGCAAGGGAAGTTTGACTTGATCGGAGTTGCGCAGGGGAACTCAATTGAAGAATATTTACAGAGTTACGAGGATCAGAAAAACTTAGGATACAAGATAATTGCAGTTGGGGGTTTGCTGTCAAAGGTCGAAAAACATGCCAGAATGGTTAAAGTTTTGAAAGAAGAATTCACGACTAGTGTCTTAAAGACACTGAGAACGAGATATCCAGATGATATGATTTTTCCCTTGGGAATTTTCAGCCGTTCAAGAATGGGTCTTTTTAAGGAACTCAATATATGGGCAACCGATTATAAAGGTTGGATTTTTAGGTATAATATTGAACAAAGCCACAAAGAAAAGGACAGGTTTGAACAGGTTCAGAATTATATTAGAAATGAAGTATTTCCATTAATTACAAAAGAGAGGCTCTTAATTTTGTCATGCTCGGAAAGAAAGAAGGCAGGATCTGGGCGTTCAGTTGACATATACGATGGAAACTCTTTCAGGGTTTTACGCAAATATTTACAATTTAATAATGGTCTTGATGTTAGAATCATCTCTGCTAAGTATGGCCTCATAAACCAGGCATTTGAAGTAGAAAATTACGACGAAAAATTGACGCTGGAAAAGGCAAAATTATTCAGGAAAAAATATGCGCGGGAGATAAGTACTCTATTGTCTTGTTATCGTGATGTTATGATTTGTGGGGGAAAAACATATCGCGCTGTTACTGGTGATAGAGGGTGTAAGTATACAAACGGGAAAAATGGAGAACAACTACATCAACTTAAAGAATGGTTATATTCCAACATTGATACCAATTAGTTCTCAGCGTGTTTCAAATATTGATATACTTCCTTAGAAACTCTTGCGGTAAAAGTCTTCAGAGGACATAATAGGAGACATAGACAATTAGCACCAGAATCATCAGTATCAAAGCTACCGACGAGGCAGCATATGAGGATATAGAAATCCTAATTTTTTTCCGTCTGCTCTCAATTTTTTCAGAGATGAGATGTGTTTCATACGAGAGGTCTCTTATACTCTTGGAAAGAAGATCATCATAGCTTACTGATGACAAATACTCAGTCCATTCCTTCAAGGGCATCTGCCGTATCAGAAAACCAAAATACATAGACTTTGGTTCACCTGGAAGAGTCTCCTTCCAATCTTCGGGAACGTTAAATGAAGGGAATATTGCAATTAGTGTGAAAAATGTGCCAAACAATACAAGAGCAACGAAAGCAAAGAAAACAAAGTAGTCTGCATTCAGAAGCGATGATCCTTTTGAGGCACCTTTCGCAAGAAACAACGTACCTCCAAATACAGTTGCACCAGCTAAAATAAGAAATGAGGACGCAAGTAACGACCTCTGGGCTGTCTCTTGGATGTAACTATCTAGCCCAACGACCTCCCTGTACGACCTATACAAGAGTTCATCCTTCTCACTTTCATTACTCGTCATTACAACCATCCTAACGTCCTATTGGTTATTAAATCTAACCTTTGTTTATACTGAATCAGGGCATGGAATCTATAAGAGTTCCGTCCCTTCCTGTAGCCCCTCG
>JAKADF010000424.1 GCA_021820805.1 Bacillota bacterium | reverse complement strand
GAGAAGTTGCACGCAGGTATCGGTATAAAGACGGTAAAGGTGAAATTGGCATCATTGCTTCTGTCACGCAGCCATTTTGTAGTCAGTGCTCTCGAGCAAGGCTTTCGTCTGACGGGAAGTTATACACATGCCTCTTTGCTGCAGACAGCACGGATATTCGCGAACTGCTTCGAAGCGGGAAAACAGACGAGGAAATTACACAGGTTATTGAAACCATTTGGACACAGAGAGATGACAGATATTCTGAACTGCGGTCTCAAAACTTAAACGTAAAACGCCGCGGCAAGAAAGTTGAAATGTCCTATATCGGCGGTTAATTCTTTTAGGATGGTGAAGAGGTGGAATGTCCTATGCACCAGGCATGCTACCTTTTCACCATTGTTTTCGGTATGCCTGATATTCTTCTGGAGTATCTAAATCTATTGGGCATGGAGCCCCCATTTCAACCATAGTACGATTAGACGAAAACCGTCGTACTAAGCTACGACCTCCCTGATCGCCATCTATTTCAGTTGCATATGATAAAATGCTAGAATCAAACAATACCGGATGACTTGGCACTCCGAAATAACTTGCCTGAACAATTGATGCCTTACTCGACAAATAAGCGGCTATAACTTTATCAATCCAGGAGGTTCGCATACCAGGCATGTCACCTAAAAGAAATACGCCGCCATCCATTCCGCGTGTTTGTAATGCTTTAATTCCTAATTGAAAGGAAGTACTCATGCCCTTGTTGGCAAAATCATTGCTAATAACTTCGACATTGAGGTCCTTTATAGCATCAACTGTATCGCCAAGCTTTGGATTAACAATAACGATTACGCACAATGCAGAACTATGAAGGGAAGTCATTGTAACCGAACGGATCATTGGGACATTGCCGCAGACAGGTAGTAAAAGTTTATTGGTACTCATACGCTTCGATTCGCCAGCTGCTAAGATCACACAACCAACACGCTTAACAAACCTGCTATTCACGTTGAAACGATTAGCGCTCATTTCCTCCTCTGTCCAATCTTCTGCCGGGACCCCTATTAAATCGTCGACCATTCCTACACCTCCTAAGAAAACTTTATTCGAATTAAAAAATCAGTTTATTACCATATTAAATGTATCTCTTACTATGAAATGTCTCTCAACTTAAACTAAAAGTCATAGCAATTCATAAACACTTGGTATTCGTATTCTTTTGGCTAAAAAGAGAAAGACCAAACTGTTTCGTAGTGAGTTAGCTTAGGGTTACCATCTAAAACAAATCAGCCAAATTTAAGATTCGTTTGGTTGCCATACTGTTTCTCCATTCAGACGATTTCCCCTTTTTCAAATTACAACCTCTCTTTTAATCTTTTGATAAGCATTTTTGCACTCTAATCGGATTCGTCACGGTGTTGTGTAGCCGCTGCACAAATATCGGATGTATCGGTAGGACAAAGTACGGCAAAACGATGCTACATCAAAGTAGTCATATCAGGAAATTCCCTTTTGATTTCTAGCTCTATTTTGTGCATTTAAGGGATAGTCATCTCGGTGTATGCATCATAAGTTAGAAAATCGTTTGCCTGTTGCCTGTCCATTCTCGGACAGTTCCTGCAAAAAGTACAATACCACCATTCTTTACATCCCTGAAGAGTTGGTACGCTTCATATATTTGTAGCGGATCACCCGAGATTTTATCCACTAATTTCGTCAAAGGCTCAAGAATTCAATGTAGGACTTGCCTATGTCCAATTACTAAGAAGCAGAAAAATACATGAAGAGTTAAGTGATAAGCTTGTATTTAATGTTACAATGATAGCACACCCTAGTTTGGATTTTACTAATAATGGACCATGCCTTGGCGGCACTGCAATGTATGAAAATTTCCATAGAGTAGTGGAAGGCCGTTTTTTTTTATTGTCGAGACTTGTGATACGGCTGCCGAGGGTAAGTCGAAATTGCTTGGTGCCTAAGCCAGTTGCTAAGAAGTACCACGTCGACCTGGTGTACCACGAATTGTTTCCCTCAGTTGAGAAACGCGCAGGGTAGATTAATTCTTTTTAGTTGATTGCACCAGCCTTCAATTTATTCGGTCGCAAGGAGCCTTTAATATGAGTACATCTGATATGGAAGTTGTATACGCACCTTGCCGAGGAATTGAAATCCACAGAAAATTAGTGACGGATTGTTTCATTACACCCAAAGAAAAGGTAATTCGGACATTTTGTACGATGACTCGGAGCCTTCTGGAGTCGTTGGATTTTATGAAGAATCATGAATGTATCCAGGTCACGATGGGATAGTACTGGAAGCATTGTACAATGGCTTAGAAGATAAAGATGATTCAGCGTCATGGTGGTTAACGTTCAACATATCAAAGCAATCCCTGGAAGAAAAAAAGATGTGAAAGATGCGGAATGGATTGCTAAGTTAATACGGCATAGTTTGGTTATGCTAAGCTTTATTCCCGATCGAGTTCTATGGGAATTACGAAAAATTGTTCGTTACCGCCAGAGCATCTATGAGGAAAAAATTAGAAAGCGAACCGACTCCAAAAGGTCCAAGGGGGGATGTAGCATCAAGCTGTCCTCTGTCGCATCAGATGTGATGGGTTTCTTAGGTCGCCCTGTGCTTGAAGCGATGAACCTAGCGAAACAGATCCAACTATTCCCGTGGAACTTGCCCGCGAGTCACTCTGGAACAAAACTACAGAACTCATCGGATCCTTGCAAGGAACTGTTAAACGACACCTATTAATAATGCTCGAAAAGTATCTTGAACACATTGACTGCCTTAACTAACTTATCGAAGAGTTGAACGCAGAAATCAATACAAGGATGTTCCTTTTTAAAGATGACCTAGAGTTAGTTGATACTATCCAGAGCATAGGCATAGCGACTGTCCAACAAATTCTAAAACAAGAGACATTATGTACCGTTTTCCTAGTGGGAAAAATCTTTGTTCATGGGCAGGACTAACTCCAGGTTATGACAAGAGTGCAGGGAAAAAGCTTTTAGCCAAGGTGCACAAAGACAACGTCAAATCACGAAGTGCATTGATTGGGGCGACGGAGTCTGTATCTAGGCAAAAAAGAACACTTATCTGCCAGTATCACCGTATTGCTGCTCGTCGTGGTAAGAACAAAGAAGCTGTTACCGTTACTTATACAATGCTAGGTATCATTTACCATATGCTTACTAAACGGTAAGAGTACGAGAAACTGGACGCGGACTACTTTGATCGAAGGTAAAAAGATAACTTTGTGAGGAGCACGGTTAAACGATTGGAACTACCTGAATATACAGTTACCATCGTTGACTCGGTAATCTAAGGACCTTTAGAATCAAGAATTCGCGGATTTAGTTTCTATCCCAAAAATAGATTATGGTCGATTAAAATTTTTTAGGTAGCTATTGTGTGAAAATCTAGCGTGTAAGATCTTGATTTAAACGGAGAGCACGGCCATGTGTTGCCTTAGAGACGTTATAGGTGTTCATAATGGCGAAACAAAAACTTTGTATTTGCTGTATGTGGGTACATCAAATGGAACTAAAAACCAGTTGTCTACATCAAAGTGCGACTTGGTCATTAGTGCTTGGCTTGTGGGAAATTCCTTAAAAAAGTTAATAGCGATTCTTACAATGTTATGTTGTTCAACAACTTATGGACGAAGGCTGAATTTACAAATGCGTGGAATCAGTCACCGTAGCATTATAGGATCTTCGCATCGCCTTTCAAAAC
>JAKADF010000423.1 GCA_021820805.1 Bacillota bacterium | reverse complement strand
CTTGACACAACAGCAGAACCTTTTGCAACACTCATCCAGAAGTTTTGGCCAACAAGGTTGGAACTGAGATGGTTCGAATCTACCAGTACCCAATTATTGAGAGCAACTGCATAACGCATGTCACATTTTGTTATACACTAGTATTACCCATTCGAATTTGTAATTCTGAATGGTTCTTCTGAATTCCGCTGTGCAACGTAAACAACAGTGCAGCACCAAATGCCATACCAACAGCTGTTGTAAGAATTGGCGTTATCCCAAATGAATCAAACAAAAATCCAAACACAGGCGGTCCAACAAGTCTTCCTACATTCCCAACTCCCCCGACCATACCAAGGTAAAACGGGGCTTGTCTGCCAGTCGTTTGCGTAATAAGGGCAGGATTTGTTGGAGCGATAAGCATTTCTCCAAACGTAGAAATAATCATACCAACAATTAAGAAGAAATACTCACGATGTATCACTAGCATAAAGCTAAATCCAATCGTATAGAAAAGGGCACTCGAAACCAAGCGTAAATAAAGAGATTTGGTTATAAATCGGTTAAGGATTGAAATAAACGGCTGTCCGAGCAAGATAACAATTCCATTTACAGTCCATAAGAAGCTGTACACTGCCGGGCTTTTTCCTTCATCATTTAAGAATGGAGCAATTCCAGAATTCCAAGCCGATGTTGTGATTGAAACCATCATGGTCCCGATTGCTAAAAATAAATACAACCTATAATTTCGCAGTAAAGACCATACGCTGGAGTTTCCACGGAGCCCTGCTCCAATTGATAAGTTGTTTACACCATGTAGATCCATTTGGCCTAAAAAAACGTAAAAAAATATACCAAATCCAATCGTTGTAATTCCATCTAATAAAAACGTCAAATTAAAAGATAAAACAGCCAAAATACCGGCAAGCGTAGTTCCAATAGCTACTCCAATATTGTTACAAACATACACTGCATTAAATAACCGATATCTTTCTTTTTCCCACCGAAAGCCGATAAACGCATTAACAGCAGGCATTGTCATTGCATTTAGCAAACCATTAACAGCCATCATAGCAATATAAGGAACCCAGGCTTTACTAACGATTAGGCCAAGTTGAGCTAATCCTGCAAAAATAAGAGAGCCTACAATTAGTTTTCTTGCACCAAACTTGTGATACAAAGAGCCGCCTAAAATTTGGCCAAGAACACTTGCAAGAGACTGGAAAAATAAAACGAAGCCCGCTTCAGCGTACGAACGGTGCAGGATATTATGAACGTAAATCGTCGTTAACGGCCATAACATTGCGTTTCCAACAGCATTTATGAGACTTGCCAGAATTAAAATATGAGCTTCTTTTGGATAAGACAAGATCCAGTTACGGAGTCGGTGTCCGATTTTAATTTCTCCTTTTCTTTGCTGCAATAACCTATATATCCTTCCCCTAATAGATAAGTATATCGGAAGAGTAATAGAATTTCTCAAACAAATGTTCCTAGCAAAAATAGAGCCGTCCCAAGAAGCCTTTAACAAGCTTCTCAAGTACGGCTTAAAGTTCGGTTCAAATCAACTTTTTCTATAATTTTTACAGTGCATCCCCAAGCTTGCGAATTGTATCATCCGTTGATGCAAGCGCACTATGCGTACGACCATAGATGAAGTACACGACAAGACCAATCAAGAACCAAACTACAAAACCAATCCAGGTCAATGCCGAGAGATGAATCATTAAGTAGCCAACGAACAAGACTGACAGGATAGGAACAAGCGGAACTAATGGAACCCTAAATGCTCGCTTTAAATTTGGCTGTGTTTTGCGAAGGACTATGATACCAACGGATACCGCGATGAACGCCCACATGGTTCCAATATTCGTCAAGTCAGCTAAACGTCCAAGAGGTATAAGCCCTGCAAAGACGGACACGATGACACCAACAGTCCAACTCGAAAAAACAGGTGCTTGTGTTTTTGGGCTGACAGAAGAAAGTGATTTCGGCAACAGGCCGTCACGGCTCATGGAGTATAACAAGCGAGTTTGTCCAAAACTCATAACCAAAAGAACGGTTGTAATACCGAGAAGCGCTGCTACCGAAATTAAACCTGCGAACCAATCCTGATGAACAAAAGTCATAGCAAATGCAACAGGGTTTTTCACATCAAGGTGAGTGTATGGAACCATGCCGGTAAGAACAAGCGAAACTGCAATGTAAAGTATTGTACAGATAAGCAGAGAAGCGATAATACCGATTGGCATGTTTCGCTGTGGATTTTTAACTTCTTCGGCTGCAGTAGAAACAGCATCAAACCCTATGTAGGCAAAGAACACAGTTGCGGCACCCGCTGCTACGCCAGAGAATCCAAATGGCATAAACGGCGACCAGTTAGCCGGTTTTACGTAAAAGACACCAACAATGACGAATAAAATAACGACTGATACTTTAATTACAACCATTGTCGCATTAAACCTTGCTGATTGTTTAACTCCGCGAGTCAGAAGAAATGTAATAATTAACATTATGATGACAGCTGGCAAATCAAAATATGTTCCTTTTGCTGGATTATAAGCACTTGTTAGAAACGTTGGCAAATTTATGCCAAAGCCAGAAAGTAGTCCTTGAAAATATCCGGACCACCCACTCGCAACTGCTGCACAGGCAAGCCCGTATTCCAATATAAGGTCCCAACCTAAGATCCAAGCGATAAATTCACCAAATGTTGCGTAGCTGTACGTATAAGCACTGCCAGATGCCGGAACAGTGGAAGCAAATTCGGAATAACAAAGCGCTGCAAACACACAAGCAAGTGCAGAAAGTATAAAAGATACTGCAAGACCAGGGCCAGCATGTTCTGCTGCTACAACACCGGTCAATACGAATATACCTGTACCGATAATTGCACCAATACCAAGTGTTGTTAAATCAAAAGCACCTAATGCTTTACGGAGTTTTGACCCTTCCGTGGCATCTGCAAGCAATGCCTCTATTGATTTTTTACGAAAAAGATTCATGATGATCTCTTCTTTCTAATTTTTTCTATCAAATGTAAATTTATAGATAATTCAAATTGCAAATTTCGATAAAATTCGACACCCCCTGGTTATGTATTATAACCCATAATTCTATTTAAAATGTGACTAGTCTTACAATTACTTTGTTAATGTTTTATGAATATTAACACCTCTCTTTTCCATAGAATCTTTTGACAATTCTATTTATACTATTTTTTCTGTCGACATGCAAGTTTACTTACAAATAGTTACTATTACATACTTACTTTATTATTAGTTTTGAATTCTACTTTGACTATTTTTAACTTAATGAACAGCCATTGCGGCTGCATCTGCTGGTAAAACGCCAGGTAAATGGATTTGGCCATGAGGATAAAGTAACCAGAAAATAGTCCCGCATATGAATAATCCAACAGCAGCGTGAGAAAAAGTTAGGAGGATATTGTCACCATCGACTTCCGCTTTGCATCGTTATGACAAACAAGCCAGGTGTTGCAGCCAGCGCAGACAATTGAGGAGGAAGGATAAAATTACTCAAAATCAGGACAGGCGTTACTGAACTATTTATTTTCATAATTCAAGACATCATCATGCTAAAATAAGTCGCCAAAAACAGGCAGTCATTTTATGACTGCCTGTTGAATTTATAATCATCCTTTACGATTAACCGCGATTAAGCAGTCCGCTCGTCCTGGATACGGTGTAATCTTGCGAAAAGAATATTATTTCCAAGCTGA
>JAKADF010000422.1 GCA_021820805.1 Bacillota bacterium | reverse complement strand
CGACATATTTATCATGCAGACCTTAAGTGCACTTGATACTTCCGTATACGCATCTGTGTTCTGAGTAGCATCTACAAGGTTATTTGCATTTACGAGAGGGAATTCACTCAAATTAGCAAGTAACTCCACAACTTTGCTGATATATTGCACATCCGCATTCAACCCAGTTCCAACCGCTGTTGCGCCCATATTAACCTCATATAAATGGTTTTGCGTTTTATTAATTCGATACATATCTCTTTCCAAGACACGTTTGTACGCTTCAAATTCCTGCCCGAGGCGAATCGGCACTGCATCTTGTAAATGAGTGCGCCCCATTTTAATAACGCCATCAAACTCCTTCGCCTTTTTATCAAACGCAGCATGCAACTCTTCCATAGTAATTAGGAGTTTATTAATCAAAGACAAGACAGCAATGTGTACTGCGGTGGGAAAAGAGTCATTCGTCGACTGAGCCATATTCACATGCGTGTTAGGACTTATGAACGAATAGTCCCCCTTGTTTCCACCAAGCAGCTCAATTGCTCGGTTAGCAATAACCTCATTCGTATTCATGTTGATGGAAGTGCCTGCCCCACCTTGAATTGGATCGACAATAAACTCATCATGCCATTTACCATTCATAATCTCGTCTGCTGCACTTACAATCGCTTTTCCAAGGCGCTCATCAAGTCTGCCTACTTTCATATTCGCAAGTGCGGCAGCCTTCTTAACTAAAGCAAAAGATTGAATAAGTTCATCGTGTATACGGTACCCGGTTATCGGGAAATTTTCACTCGCTCTAAGCGTTTGTACACCATAATAAGCACTAATCGGTACTTCCTTTTCTCCTAAAAAGTCTTTTTCTATGCGAAACTCCGCAGTTGACATCTGCTTTCCCTCCACAACATTTTCATCAAATGAAACTAAAATTTACCCTATTAATTAAATGACAATAAAGCTAAAATATAAACATATTAAATTATGTAAAATCACAATTAAACCAAACATAGAAAGGAATATTATTAAAATGACCTTTGAAGGTAAAGTTGGATTAGACGATACAGATTGGAAAATTCTGTATGAGTTACAACGCGATGCACGGATTACATTTAAGGAATTAGGTTTTCGGATTGGGCTTTCCGCTCCTTCAACCGCAGAGCGAGTACGTAAAATGGAGGATTTAGGGGTAATCACAGGCTACAGGGTCGAAATTGACAGGAAGAAGGTTGGATTACCAATAACGGCATGGATCCGCCTAAGCACACCGAAGGAACGGAGTGCAAAACTAAGTGAAAAACTGCGCAACATCCCAGAAATCATTGAGTGTTCCCGAGTAGCGGGGATAGATTCCTTTGTCATGAAAGTAGGTGTATCCAGCATGGAACATATGGAGCATTTGATTGATCACTTTTCCCAATACGGAACTTCTGTTACTTCAATTGAATTATCAACGACCGTTGAAAACCGATTTATTGAGGAACACATGACACGAATCACTTTCGAATAAAATACGCGAATGATAATTTACTATGCAGCATTAATTTAAACGGCCATCCTTATCGGTCTCGCGTTTTGCCGAGGTAAGCACTGTTTTACACTTTCACCTTCAATGCTAGAGGAAGTTCACCCCTAAGGTACATGGTGTAAAATCAAGCATGTAAGAGAATTTGATGCAGAAAAATCATTGAACTAACAGGTGGAATATAAAGCATGAATCCAGAAGCTCAGTTTCCAATCCTCATTTTTGACTTTGTAGGTAAGCATGGACACCCCGAACGGCGGACATTTCGAAACCCTATAAAAGTTATCTCAACAAATTCGGTGAATGAAATTAACTCTTCGCTCGAAGAAATCCATAAACTTGTTCAAGATGGATACTATGCTGCAGGATATGTGTCCTACGAAGCGTCACCCGCCTTTGATTCTGCGTACACCGTATCACCTGGACATAAAATACCCCTACTATGGTTTGGAATATTTGCTGAAACACGCACTGATTCTGGTTTGCTCTGGGGAAAGAACTTCAAAATTGGACCTTGGAAATCAGATACGAGCCAGGAAAAGTACAAAGAAAGTATAAATAAAATTAAACAAGCTATTTCCCGTGGAGATACTTATCAAGTCAATTACACAATAAGACTTCGCTCCCAATTTGAAGGTGACGATTTAGGATATTATCACAGCTTACTAAACATCCAGCCATCTAATTACTCTGCCTATTTAAACATCGGGCGTTTTCGAATTTTATCTGTATCTCCAGAGCTTTTTTTCAGTATCAACGGAAAAACGATTACAACACGTCCCATGAAAGGAACAGCAGAGCGCGGAAGATGGCTGGAAGAGGATAGAGAATTTGCCGCATGGCTGTCCGCTTCTAAAAAAAACCAGGCAGAGAATGTGATGATTGTAGATTTACTGCGCAATGACTTATCCAGGATTCCTGGAGCGTCGTCCGTGCAGGTTCCCCGGCTATTTGAAATTGAGCGCTACCCAACCGTATACCAAATGACCTCGACCGTTACAGCGACGGTTAAAGAAAGTGCATCAATTGGTGACACGCTTAAAGCATTGTTCCCATGCGGTTCAATAACAGGCGCACCTAAAATCAGCACCATGAACCTTATATCTGAACTCGAACAAAACCCAAGGGAAATTTATTGTGGAACAATTGGAATCATTGAACCGAATGGAGATGCAATGTTTAATGTCGCCATACGTTCCGTCCTTATCGATACTGAAACGGGATTAGCGGAATATGGGGTAGGCGGTGGAATTACATGGGACTCAACTACGGATGGCGAATATACGGAAGCATTCACAAAAGCTGCGATTTTAATGGGAGCCGACGTTCCATTTGAGTTACTGGAAACACTAAAGCTAGATCACGGTGAATATGTGTTGCTTGACCGACACCTGACCAGGTTAACTTCCTCAGCAAAGTTTTTTGATATTCCAGTTGACCTTGAAAGGATAAACATAAACTTAGAAGAACACGCTTGCCAGTTCGAGGGCAGGAGCCGACGAGTTCGCCTTCTGGTCTCACAAACCGGTAAAGTTCGAGTTGAGAGTACAGAACTTATTGAACTTCCTCAAGGTGCTCAAACTGCTGCACTAGCAAATAACCCTATTTCGAAGAAAAATACGTTCCTCTATCACAAAACTACACATCGAGACGTTTACAAACAACACCAAAGTGAACATACGGACGTCTATGACGTACTACTCTGGAACGAAGATGGTCAGATAACTGAGTTTACTAATGGCAATATTGTATTAGAAATAGACGGATATAAAGTAACGCCAGCACGTGGCTGCGGACTTCTCGCAGGTACATTTCGAGCTCAACTTCTTGATAAAGGTATTATCCAAGAAAGGCTGCTAACTAAGTCCGACCTAGAAAGATCTACGAAAATATGGCTTATTAACAGTGTCCGTGGGTGGGTTCCTATCCGATTTGTAAAATGATGACTCGGGAACTTTTAACACTACCCGAAATGAAACGTTATTCTTGTGAACTCACTGTAAAGGATGTACTTTGAAGTGAGTTCACAAGTAATATATCGCTAGGGTTAGAAAAACAAATATCTCAATAGAAGACGCGCTCATTTCCTTATATAACTCGTCACTCTATTTCTTAAAATATATAAAATCAGATCGCTAAATTGGTACTCCTTAAGCTCATCTTTGACAGTAAAAATGATATTCACAGGTGGACAACTGCGGTATACCGCGGTTTTTTAGCGTTTTAAT
>JAKADF010000421.1 GCA_021820805.1 Bacillota bacterium | reverse complement strand
ACACCTATAAACCAAAAAATGGGATTGAGCATACCTTCTATTCAGGTTGATAAACGTTTTGGCGTTCACTGCTAAAATACCGAATCTGAATATTCAGGTACAATTTATGCAACGCTAATGAGTACATACAGCCTTCGTCGGTCAAAGTTATGACAGCTGATCAATGGAATGGGGGGAAGGACGGTAAAAACTTTATTTTTGTTGGGAAGATAAGCGAAATACCGAGCAGTCTGCAAAGTGATGTGAAAACCAACGTGCCTGCCGATGATGGTTTTTTGCAACAGTTGAGTATTGGCAATCAAACAGGTCTGCTGGTCACCGCTTCCAGTGAGCAAAGCGTCGAAACGAGCGCGGAGGCACTTTCGTATCCGAAACTCGTACAACAATTAGACGTCAAACAAGCGTTGATTACGCCAGATATGGTGAACAGCGCGAAAAGTCACTATCAACAGCCAAACGACGTCGTGTCACTGCTCCATAACAATAAAGTAACTTTACAACAGCTTGGATATTCGACCCAGGCGATTGGCGGTTACGGTATAGGCTCTACTTCATTTTCCATGCAGACACCTCGGAATTGGGCATACACGCCGGGCGCAGGCGTAGAACTATACATCAAAAACTCTCCGCTGCTGCAGAATGACAGTGCTTTAACGGTTTCCATCAATGGTTACATTGCTAAGACCATCCCGCTCAGCCATCAGACAGCTGGAGGTGAAGGTTATTTCGTGGCGATACCGGCAAATGTGAACCCGGGCGAGGATTTGGATGTTTCTATCCAAGCTTACCTAGACATTGCCGGAGGTATCTGTGAGGGTGAGCCAGATGGGCGACGTTACGTTACTATCGAGCCGACGAGTTATTTCCTGCTTCCTCACCATTTTTACAGCACGACCGCACTGGCGAGCTTTCCCAATCTTTTCATGGGCAACAACGATAATTTGGAGAACTCATACATCATTGTCTCACCACACGCAACTCCGAGCGAACTGACAGCGGCACTGCAGGTTGCAGCGACAGCGTCAGCATATGCGATGCATGGCAGCATTCCAATCGTGCTCAGTGGATCGCAAAATCAGTTGAATGGTCAGAATTTAATCCTTATCTCTTCCAACGCTGACAATTCGACATTGGAAAAGTTGGAGTCCGCAGAACAATATCCGTTCCAATTATCGAACAACAATATTACGGGAAGAGGAGTGCCTGTCGCAACACCTACGTCCGACTACGGCGGGTTTGCTTTCCAGGTGTATCGCCCTAGAGGCGGCGTGGTGATGGCCTTAGCTGCGCGCGATGAATCTGCGCTACAGCCAATTTCGGAGGCCATTGCGGATAGCAATACACTTAGCACTCTGACGTCTGACTCGTTCCTCGAGACGCAAGACTCACAGTCTGTGCCGCTTGGCGTTCCTACAAAACCGTACGAGACGCCGATTACACGTGTGAAATCGGTCTTCGGACAACTTTATGACTTCATTTTCACTAGGGGAAATAACAGTGTGTTGTATTACCTTGCCTTCACCATTTCGCTGTTCGGTATTGCCATTTACTTTATCTGGAACGCTATTACGGTGAGGCGAGCACGAAAAAACATTACTCGTCGATCACGTCGGAAAAATAAACGAGGTAAGCACTAAACAAGCTTCTGAAGGTTTTTCTCAGTTTTAATTTCTCGATGTTCCGAGTCTTAGGAGGAGATAAAACTATTACTGAAAAAAAGATGATATAAAGAGACTATAGAATGAGTTCATACCTTCTAATATTATTATCGGTGTAGAAGGTGGTCGAATTATGTCAAATTTAATCGAAATATATGTACTTTTTTGTTCAAGATAGAATGATACATTCGGAAGAATTCTTTAAAGTAATTTATTCAGAGACAATTCACTTGTTTTCTGAATCGATGAACGGAATAACATACGATGAAGCTTTCTATCTTTTACTATGTTTAGTTATTGTTTTAGTCCTTTATAATGCGTCTAAAAAATTCTATTCCCTTCAGTTATTACTGATTATCGTATCCCTAGCTCTATCCACAATTTATGTGGTCTGGAGAGCAAGGTACACTTTAGTTCTATTTCCTGTTATCAGTGCTACTGCTTCTCTATTGTTGCTAGGAGCTGAATTTCTAGGATACTTCCAGCAAGTAATTTTTTATTTTCTCATGTCTCGAGGTACGAATATAAAGAAAGTATATCAACATGAGTTAGATTTTTATCCAACTGTTGATGTATTTGTAGCAACATACAACGAACCGCTCCGTATTTTGAAGCGGACACTAACTGCCTGTACAAATTTGGATTACCCTGTAGAACAATTGAAAATATATGTATGCGACGATGGAGATCGGCAAGAGGTTGAGAAACTAGCAAAAGAATTGGGCATTTTATATATTCGGAGAGATGACCACTCTCATGCAAAAGCTGGAAACTTAAATCATGCGATGAAGTGTTCCAATGGTGACTTGATTTTAACATTAGATGCAGATATGATTCCAAAATCAAATTTCCTTAAGAAAACCGTCGGGTACTTTCAAAAAAGGAGAGTTGGTTTTGTTCAGGTTCCCTAATTATTCTTTAACCCGGATCCATTTCAACATAACTTATCAAGTTCGCATCAAATCGCAAATGAACAAGATTTTTTCATGGTGGAAATGCAGGCAGCTAAAAGTAAATATAATGCAACAATGTATGTTGGGAGTAACTGTATTTTTTCGCGTGCCGCGTTAAAAAGTATTGGCGGCTTTGCAACAGGAAGTATCACAGAAGATGTAGCAACGGGCATGCTTCTACAAGCGAATGGTTATCGGACGTATTTTGTAAAGGAAGCATTAGCGAGAGGGCTTGCTCCCGAATCTTTTTCAGAAATGCTCCATCAAAGAGACCGTTGGTGCCGAGGAAATTTCCAAGCAACGCGTAAATGGAACCCTATTTTTTATCCTGGTTTAACCCTTCCCCAAAGGCTGCTATATTTCTCAGGGGTATTGTATTGGTATTTCGGTGTGCAAAAGATGATATATTTAACAGCTCCAATACTTTTCCTTGACTTTGGTATAAAAACCATGAATGCGTCAATATTTATGATCCTGCTGTTTTGGTTCCCACAGTTTCATTGCGGCATGTTGACATTTAAAAATATTGCTAAAGGTAGAAGAACCAACCTTTGGAGTCACATCTATGAAACTGCAATGGCGCCAACTTTGGCCCTATCGGCTATTAAAGAGACATTATTCATAAAAAAATCTGTTTTTCGCGTAACAGAAAAAGGAGCAGAAAGTAATAAAATACAGGTTGTATGGCAGTCACTTATTCCGTTTACAGTGTTGTTAATTAGTACGGTTTATGGTTTTTGTCTGCAAGCAAGTTGGGTTTTAAACGGTAAATTGATCCCGGCATTCTATTGGATCAATGATTTTTGGTCGTTTTACAATTTGATTAGTATTGTTTTTAGCATCTATGTTTGTATCGAACCGCCACGTCCTCGGAAATATGAGAGATTTAATATTTCTGTCCCAATCTCGTTAAATATCGACCGTCTTAAGTACTCAGGCGTAACCATGGATATTAGTGAAAACGGTGCAAGAATCCAGCTTACAGAAAATGTTTATGGTATCCCAAACAAACTAGAGCTACTTATAGAGCGTGTCCAAAAAGCGGTCCTTTTCATTTAAAGACAAGTACTTGTAGGTAAACTTCAGTTCCTTTTGTGGAAATTAATTCATTGGAAGTTATGAA
>JAKADF010000420.1 GCA_021820805.1 Bacillota bacterium | reverse complement strand
CCTCCCCTCATTTTAGAGAGAAGGCCACTTTCTAAAGAAAAGTAGGCATCATTCGAGTATGGTTCCTTTCGATTCTCGCCAGAGAAATGCGAAAATCGCAATCAATATTGAAGCTCCAGCCACAAAATAAGTCATCGAATGAGCTAAGCCACCTACAGATGGAGCAAAACCTGAGACAAGCAGAGGGATAACTGCACCGCCAAGCGCAGCGCCAATATGGTAAGTAGTGCCTTGACCGGTAGAACGTACACTTGTACGGAAATGCTCTGCAAGGTATGTAGGAATGACAGACCAAACCCCGCCAATGGAGAACAGACCAATTAAAAAGGTAAATACCATACGCAAGGTACTATCATTAATATCCTGGAACACGAAGGAACATAGCAACGTTCCAATGGCTGAGATAAACAATGTCCAACGTCGACCAATAACATCACCCATCCAACCACCAACAATGTTTCCGATAATACCAGCCACATTAAGTAAAATAATCGTATTCGCAACGGTTGCTGCATTGAAGTGGCCTTGGGTTTTTAACAATGTTGCATAAAATGTGTTGATTGGGTAGGTTACTGAAAAAGCGATAATAGCAATAAACATTGCATGCAATGTGGACCACTTGTGTCCCTTTTCAAATAACTGTCCTAATGGAATCTTTTTGTTCTTGTTTTGTGCTCTTTCTTTCCACTGTTCAGATTCTGGAAGTTTCGCCCAAATATAAACCATGACAATTAACGCTGGAATACATGCGATGAAAAACATACTGTGCCATCCAAGTCCACCATACCAATTACGATAAATAATAGCTGCGAAAATATAACCGAACGAAAATCCAGACTGCATTAAACCAGAAGCGATACCGCGCCACTTTTTAGGCATCATTTCCATTAGCATTGGTGTACCGCTGGCATACATAGCTCCCATACCAACGCCATACAAAATTCGAATAAGATATAAAAGTGTAAAGCCGATTGAAAAACCTGTCAAAAACTCAAAAACAGAGAACCACAAAATTGAAACAACTAAACTAATTTTACGCCCTACTGCATCACTGAATAACCCCCCAAGAAAACCTCCGCCTAATCGAGCAAAAGTTGTTGCAGAGGCAACACCTGCTGCCAGAGTTAGAGGAACATGATAGGATTTCATGATGTCAACCAGTACAAATGTAAGTATCGAAAAATCCATAGCATCAAATGCCCAGGCCAATGCAATGGAAATTAAGGCGCTCCAATTTATACCTTTGTGCTGTTTCTCAGATAAAACCGTTGCCAAACTTATCCCTCCTATTATTTAGGTTATTATCATTAGACAATATATCACATTTTGTAAGCGTTTTTAGAAATATAAGTATTAAATACTGCAAATTTTATTTTTCTAGTAAAATATACACAGTATCAAATAATTTTTATGTTCACCATAGTTCGAGCCAGCCCCACCCGATATTCATGTGTTACTGCCAAAAACTACTGTTAGGCTGTAACAGCTTTATGGCAAGTACCATGGTTAATTTGTAAAATGAAACTGTGGAATTCATATGAGTTTGATATCAGGAGGACCATCATGTCAGTTGAAACAGTGAAAGCCCATTTTAAGAGATGGGGTATGGAAGAACGAATTCAGGAATTTCTGATCTCCAGTGCTACGGTTGAAGAAGCAGCCACGGCCCTACATTGCGAGGAGAATAGAATCGCCAAAACAATGGCATTTTGGGTGAATGGTCAGGTGGTTCTAATTGTAATGTCCGGTGACGCTAAAGTGGACAATCCAAAGTTTAAAGCACAATTTGAAACGAAGGCAAAAATGCTAAAAGCGGACGAAGTCGATGACATGATTGGTCATCCTGTGGGTGGAGTTTGCCCATTCGGAATCAAGGATGACATTCAAGTTTATTTAGACGAATCTTTAAAGAGATTTAAAACCGTGTTCCCGGCTTGTGGAAGCCCGAATAGTGCGATTGAACTCTCGATTCCTGAATTAGAAAAGTACTCCGGATATTGCGAGTGGATAAACATTTGCAAAGACTGGTCACAAAAGTAAATTTGCAATAGGATGACAGGTGGAGATGTTCCATGGTTGACCAAAAATCATGTAATTATGAACCATCCCCCAAATTTTCAAGCGTCTTCAATTGCAAATGTTTTCAATTCAATATGCGTGTCTGATACTATTTTTTATGACATAGTTTATATGTCAATCGGCGTTTGCAAAATTCATTATGTTTCAGTTCGAAATTCTCCCGCCTTAGCTTTTGACTGTTACATAAGGCTTAATTAATTTCCAATAAATTCAATATTATATTATATGTAATTTTTGACTATTTCTATATTTAGCCAATTATTTTTGATACATATAGATGCTCTATAGTACGTACCCATGCATAATTGACAGATGCGTTTTTCCGCATTTTCAAAATTGCAAAATACACCTCTGTACGGTTATAACCTCAGATCTCATAAAAATGTTTGGTAGTGTTCTGTCCATCCACTCGTACTAGGATAGGGGCGGTACACTCCTTTTCCTTAATTTTCTTAATGCTGTTTTGATAATCCTGAGATAAAATGAGTGTTCGAACCGACACAATTCAAAATTTAAGTTTTACCGCAACAGCGGATTTATTTTCGCAATGCACGGAGGCTATGCATGAAGATCTTTTTAAAAATCGCTTTAACGAGTATAGTCACTTTAGCCGTATTGATAGCATGTGGGGAATTTGCCTTCTCGAAGTGGATCGAGAGCCAACCGCTGAATACCGCAGTGTTCACCAACCCGCCGGGTCAGACCATTGTTTACGATGGTTCCGGCCAAGTCTACATGAAAATCGGTACCATTCCTTCGAACTTGACGTACAATGAGCTGCCCAAGAATTTAGTCAATGCGATTGTAGCTACGGAGGATCACAGCTTTTGGAGCGAATCGGCGCTCGATATCCGCTCCCTATTCCGTGCCGCGTTGGTAGACATCACTACCGGTCAGGCTTCACAGGGTGCGAGCACTATCCCTGAACAGTTGGCAAAAATCCTCTACCTCACTGATAACAAGACTGTTTCGTATAAATTGAAAGAAATTGAGTTGGGTATTGAACTTCAACGGTACCTTACAAAGCAACAAATTCTTGCGATGTACCTAAATAAAGTATATCTAGGAGAAAGCACCATCGGCGTAGAACAAGCAGCGCTTCGCTACTTTGGAGTCGATATCAAACAAAATCCCAATGATTTAACTCTGGGCGAAGTTGCCTTATTGGCCGGCTTGCCACAAGCCCCTACCTCCTACGATCCCACTATGCATCCGCAAGCCGCACTCCAACGCCGGAATGATGTTCTGCAAAATATGGAAAAATACGGCTATATCACTCAAGATCAAGCCGATACCACGGAAAAGCAACCGCTCAATGTGAAATATCACTCCATATCGAGCGATTCCTGGAACACGCATCCACTGTTTACAGACTTTTTACTGGATTACGCAGCCAAACATGGGATTTCAGAGCAACAGATTTTACGGGGCGGTTTAAAAATTTACACCACGATTGACCCGCGTGTGCAAAAGGCCGTTCACCAGGTATTTTGGAGCACGAATTACAATGGAGACTTCCCTGGGAAAGCGGCAGGCACGGTGGTTCAAGGAGCCGCTGCGTTCATCGACCCGAAAACGGGAGGTATCCTTGGCGCAGCGGGATCGCGCAAGCAAGGGTTTACCCCGTTTGGAATGGACAGGGTATACAGCAATAGTTCAC
>JAKADF010000419.1 GCA_021820805.1 Bacillota bacterium | reverse complement strand
CGATTCGTATCGATAAATTGGTAGAGACAGCAAAGTGGCTTGAAAATAAAGTCGGACATACGCTTAGCGGATATGTCATGAAGGCAGGTTCTGCGAACAAAACGATTCAAGCTGAGAGATTGTAAACTTTGACTTCAATATTCTATGAATAAGAGGGGATTAATAATGGGATCAGTTATCGAAAAATTAGGAATTTCATCTGAACTAGCGGAAAAAATGATTACTGCAGCAGTCAAAAAGGCAGAAGAAATCCAAGTACCTATGGTGATTGCCGTTGTTGATGAAAGCGGTGTACTAAAAGCATTTCGTAGAATGGATGGTGCACACTTGCTCAGCGTTGATATTGCACAGAATAAGGCATATACAGCGGTGGCGTTTGGAATGCCAACGGACAAGTGGTATGAGTTTATCAAAAATGATCCGCCTTTATTAACTGGCATTGTTCATACACCACGCTTAACAGTTTTCGGAGGTGGGTATCCGATTCAGGTAAATGGCCAAGTCGTTGGTGGAATTGGAGTTTCAGGCGGGCACTATTCCCAGGACATGGAGTGTGCAAAAGCTGGACTGGATGCTGCGTTATCTGTTGTTTCTGAGTAAAAGTTTTGTAGATAGGTATAGGCCCTGAGTGCGCAAGTGGTTCAGGGCCTAATTTCAGTGATGATAGAGTAAAATGGAGAGGGAACATTTAATGCTTTTTCCATTTAATATATTTTGGCTATTCATCAACCACTAAAGGTGTTTAGTGAGCGACGTGATTGGCTATTCTTTGGTGTATAGTTTGTAAAGTGCCTGTGTTCCTGACAAATCGTGACCCATACTGGAAAGTTCTTTGTACAAATTCAGAGCAAGTTCTAGTCCAGGTGTGTTAATTTCCATTCTTTTTGCCTCATCTAACGCAATTCCCATGTCCTTGATAAAATGTTTAACGTAAAAACCTGGCTCCATATCTCCTTTTATCATTCGTGGGGCTAAGTTGCTTAGTGACCAACTCCCGGCTGCTCCGCTTGAAATACTGCTAAGGACTTTAAGAGGGTCAAGGCCGGATTTTTCAGCATAAAATATTGCCTCGGTTACACCTACCATCGTTGAAGCAATCACGATTTGGTTACACATCTTTGTACTTTGCCCGGCACCGCTTGTTCCTTGATAGACCACATTTTGACCCATTACGTTGAACAAGGGCTTCATTGCCAGAAAGTCATCTTCTTTTCCACCGACCATAATGCTTAGGGTGCCTTGGCGTGCACCGATATCTCCTCCAGAAACGGGGGCATCGAGTGCATGAATTTTCCTTGTTTCTGCCTCCTTGCCAATCTTCACGGCAAGCTCTGGACTTGATGTTGTCATATCAATAACATAAGTGCCTGCTTTGGCGCTTGCCAATATGCCGTGATCCCCAAAATAAACCTCTTCAACATCACTAGGATAACCTACCATAGTAATCACAACATCCGAATGTTCGACAAGCTCAGAAACCGAGTCTACCCATTTTGCACCTGCGGCCAATAATTGTTCAGCTTTAGAATACGTACGAGTATGTACTAGTACTCTGTAACCGGCATTAAGAATTCTAGTTGCCATGCTCGCGCCCATTACTCCTGTGCCAATAAAACCAACGGTAGTTTCATTAGGAGATATATTCATGGATTCAGCCTCCAACTTTCAGAATTGAGCGAATAACCTAATCGCAACTAACAAATTCGAGGAATTTTCTTACTTATCCTTTAGAATATTCAAGAGTTTCTAAGTTTGCATGTAATATCACTAGTGCATCTGACACATGTTTTCCGTGACCGAATGTGACCATATTCAAGCCTAAATGTAATCTTGCACTAATTCTAGCTGGGTAGTAATTTTGTGAGGCAGGGTAGTTAATACGTTGCTTTTTTCATGCAAAAGATACTTTGATTTATCCTTAAAAAATAATACACATTTTCACTCTATAAAGCAGTGATTATCTTTTCCTTCAATATAAATAAAATCTCGTTATTAATCCAGTGGCAGTGCTCTTAAGAGGGACGATTGTAATGAAGTAAGCAGTTGAAACCTAGTTGTAGCTTAAATGGCTCCATTTATCTACTAGACAGGGTGAACCCGTACGCATAATAGATCTCGCAGAACGCATAATTCGACTCTCTAGGCTCGTCCCCGAAGAGGACATCCCAATTCAAGTAACAAGGATTCGACCTGGCGAGAAACTATTTGAGGAACTTACGCGTGAGAGCGACAGTGTCGGTATTGACTCGAATGAAAGAATATGGTGTGTAACATGCTTTGTCATGCCATCCGGTAAACTGGATATGTCACTGTCAAGGTTTCATAAATTGTACGACGAAGGTGTTTTACCTGTACTGGCCACCGCTATTAAAGAACTAGCTTGGAGGGACCTGCTGTTCCTGTTGCTGAAGCTGGGAAGACAGAGGTTGCAACCACATTGGCGGGAGCTCCTGCTGGGCGTTGGATTGAGTAAGGTTTTGGGTGTTAGGTATGGGATAAGTTAGGTCGCAAAATGAAACCGTCGATTAACTACGGGTATGAGAAGCCCACAACACCAATTGACGTTTTTTTTGGATGACTAGGGATTGGAGTGATTCTACCTCATTCATCACTTTTTACCCCATCCGTTCAGGTCAAGATCAGCTCGTGCTACCTGCAATCTTTCCTTTTAGTAGGCTGTTGGCTGATTTTGGACAGATCGGTGCCTTAGCATCTTTACAATTATTTTTACATTCAGTGTTATTGCTGTCATGATTACGTCAATTCGTAATGCATCTCGTCCATGTGTTCTTGGACGCGTCATACCATGGTGGTTCTTCATTTCGTTGTTTTTACGTTCAAACCTCTCCGTTCTTTCATAGCTGCATTGCCTGCTTCTGATTCAACATACTGTTTCCCTTGCTGAATAAGCTCCGAGCTGTCATTGAAGAAAACAGTCCGCCCTTCCTTCGAGGTTGTGCATTGGGCTTGGATTGGGTATGCCTCACAATCTTGCTTGTGAAAGAAAAACTGGTTCCCTTTGAGTGACTTATTGTACTGATTTTTGTACGAGGTCTTCCCTTCAGGCAAATAACTTGGCCATGGTCTTTCTGGTATTCGAATTTTTTGTTTGGTATCAGCTTGTTGGATGGCTGCTAAACAGGGGAAACCAAGGGCGTATGGACTATCAACAGATCCGAAGGCTGAGAGAATAAATAGGAAAGCAAACAATATCTTTTTTCACTCTAGGTTTATGGCGGAAGGTTGGGTTTACCAGCCAAATGAGAAGAAGAAAGATTGTAAGAGATATCGGGTTTGGGAGGCCGCAGCTAGATTCGTTAGTAGAAAGGATGTCGGATAAAGGAAATAGAATTACGAATAAGTTGAATAAAATGATTCTAATTCTATTAACTGGTGGTAAGTTTGCAGTGCTAAGTTTCAATGGTTGCTCCCCTTAGAAAATATGATAAGGCTCTATTGAATATGACTGATGATAGAATCTCAAATTATATGGAAGCTAAGGTCAATTATCGATAAACCATGAGGCTTAAACCTCTCTCCAATATTTCCATAACCCACTAACATAAACATAGTTTAAATATTGATTTTGAATTTTCTGAGTAGTAAAATGAATCTAAGGTTTTCTGTTAACAGTAAACAGCTTTCTGATGACAGCAATTTACACAGGGAACTATACCGTACAGCTTAGATCCGTGGAGGTGCCTTATTTGCAAATTGTAAAATCAGAAAATTTTCACATTCAGGCTTACA
>JAKADF010000418.1 GCA_021820805.1 Bacillota bacterium | reverse complement strand
AGCGTTTCGCAAATTATTCAAATTCTTGAATGGGAAGGTAAAGCAGAACCTGGTCAACTTAAGCGCAGCACACTACAAAAAAAGTTAGCAGAGCGTGGGTACAGTTCCCGCCATATGCGGATGTATTCGGCCACTGGCGCTGCTTCTTATTTTTAAGGGCGACTTCAGTTATGAGAGCGGTGGCAAAAAAAAGATGGCTATCGTAAACTCAAAAAATTGATCATATGGAACATGGTGTATTTGGCAACTTCGTCAGGTTCGAGATGTACCTTGCACCCCTAAGATTGTATTCGTTTTACCCAGTAATCAACGGTTTATAAGGAATCCCGTAATCCTTACGCAGTCGTATGATACGTCCTAGTTTCTTGATTAGACAACCGGTTCAGCGATCTATACATACACATGCAACATTCGTCTCTTGATGAACATCTATTCCTGCACAGCGCTCCAAAATTGCGTCCAATCCCATCACTTCTTTCTCAACGTGATGCAGTCCATGCACGCAAAAGCAAAGTATTTTTTACACGCGTTCTAAGCACAGTCAGCGGTGCACATGGGTGCAGTCGGTCGGTTTGGAACTCGAGGTTACTTCCACCAAAAAAGTATGACCTGTGACCTGATAATTCCATTATGAAACCATCAGGCCACAGGCCAAATTAATTTTTATTCATCGTGGTGGCGTTAGCCATGTTCGTTTGGGACAGTACCTTCAATGTCTTAGTCAATACATTACCAGATAAGTTGTCCTATTGGGTCAAGTCCGAGAGAGTGTGTGAATTCCACTTTTCGGTAGAAAGTTGTTATGTCAGCCGATTTGTACTACTACCCTCTCTGTGAGTTTGGCCTTGTTTTCTTTGCGCCATTTCCAATACTGTTCCATGGGAAACGAACGTCGTCCCGTTCCCCATGGAATGTATCCAGTTGTTTCCTGTTTTCTGTCACGTTGCAGGCCCCCTTGAAAAGATAGATTTATTCTTAATATTCACTTTCCCCACGATAACGTAGCGAAAATCCGGGTTCTCGCAGTGCATCTTTGCTAAGTTAGAAAAACCTGAATGCCGTTTCTTCTTCGATTTAATTCGACGGCAAATTTTTGGCAAGACCCAGAAACTTTAGGTAGAAATACTCTGTAAAAACTTGAATAATTGCTCGTTAAACGCTTGTGGTTGCTCCAACATAGGAAAGTGTGCCGCCCCTTTGATAATCGCCAACTGTGAATCTGGAATCAATTGCTGCATGAGCTCAGACTCTGCTGGAGGTGTAATTTTATCCTCAGCACCAACGATTATCAGCGTAGGAATGCGGATAAGCGCAATAGCTTGACGGGCGTCGAATGTACCGAGAGAAAGGATCGCTTCTTTTGCTACATGCGTGGGGGTCTTAATCACTTCAGTTTCTGCCCAGGCTACAAGGGCACGATTTGTTGCACGAGAGAAACTTTGCACAATGACCTCCCGACTAGCTGCCTCTGTACCAACCGCTTCGATTCGGGCTAACACATTTTCAGCTTGAACCACTGGACCAAGCCCGTGTGCTGTTGTATCGACGAGTACCAAGCCACTAATCCGTTCTGGGTGTTCAAGAGCGAATTGCTGAACAACAGTCCCTCCCATAGAAAGCCCAACAAGTACAGACTTGCCGATATTCAAATAGTTTAGTAATTGATAGAGATCTTCAACAAATGCCGGGATATTATAGTGTAAGTCAGATTGTTTCGTAGATTCACCATGTCCCCGGAGGTCGAAAGTGACGGTTTGATACCGAGCGGCTAGGGCCGGAATCTGCTGACTCCAAAATCTACTGGTCGTGGTATAGCCATGTACGAAGACAATGGGTGAGCCGCTACCTTCTACATGCACGGATAAAGATATTCCATTAATTTTTAGAATAGTCAAAACGTGTCACCTCTACGGTTTATATTGGACATAATGTAATGGTTATGCAAACAACAAGGTTTCCGCATTACCAGAAGCCATTGTATAAATCTGCTCGGGTGTATAATTCCAAGTAAGCAGCAACCGAAGGAGTAAACGCATGGCAGCAAGCGCATCAGGCTCAAGTAGATGTCCTTTATCACTGCCCAGGACGCAACGCTCTGGACCCACGGCATCGATTAAGGTCTTTGTTAATTCTGGATCAACAACCGGGGCTTTAATAACGTCAGGTATCGTCGGATAACAAAAAATACCCAGATATGCCCCACATTGAGCAAGATGGAGGTTTTCTTCTAATGTGTAGGCCGTTACAGGATGATCAAGCAAAACTTTTCCACCGTATTTTGCAATACACTCCACAAGCGGTTCAACTACGATATAATCGCTCTCCGTATATTTAATACTGTGGTTCGGAGGGCAGATGGTAATTGGTAACTTTCGATCCGCGGCCAAACGGATAATATCTTCCGCCTTAGGAAGCACCTTACCATCCCGCACTAAGATTTCTCCATAAATACAGTTCATAAAAATCATGCGCATCTGCTCTGAATGCGCAGCCGTTTCAACGAACCTCGGATCTACGGTGTATGCAAGCGGGACGCCACCATACACTTCAATCCGGTTTTGTAATTGGCCCGACTCCACAAGATGATCTATAAATCGTTGCGCAACATAAGCAACCCCAACTGTGGAGTAATGATGGTCTTTATGCAAAATAGCTCGACTACCGACCCTGGCATAATCAATAGCTATATCCACCAAATCTTGACTACGCGGGCCAAGACTATCCGGGTTGGCATGCACATGAATATCAACCATCCCTTTAAAAAATTCGTTTTCGCTTCCAGCATGTATGTGAAACATCTTGGGATACCTTTCCATAAACCCAAATAACCATTCCACACCTTGCAACTGTGCTAACCGCTCGGGACGAACAGGCTTCATTTCGCGGTAATCCATTTCGAATGATTCACCCCTTTAGATTTGATAAAATAGGGGGCTGCGAGAACCAGCCCCAAAGTTTTCGGCCTGATCCGTTAAAAATAATTGTACACATCAGCTTACCTGCTTTAGTGATGAGTCCAGCTAACCGTTTAACTTAACTCCCCCTTTGTTTCTGGAATGACTATCGCACCAATGAGGTAGAGAATAAAGCTCACAATAATAAAGTAGATCAGTGTAATTGGAATATTCTTGATGCTACCACTAATTAAGGTAACAAAAGTTGGCATCATTCCACCAATTGCAAAACCAACATTCCACGATAAAGCGGTACCACTTGAACGGATGACAGTGGGAAAACGTTCATTGAGGAATACGAGGGTCGGCGCATAGGAGGCTCCGCCGAGGAGCGAGAGTAACAGGGCATATAACGTGATCATACCGACTGAATGTGTATGAGTGAGTCCGATATAACATAACGGCATACCAATCAAGCAAATGATCCCTAAGCTGATAAACATTTTTCTACGACCAGTAAAATCGCTTAAATAGCCAAATAAAGTACTGGAAAACACTACAACTAAACTACCGCCAATGAGAATCCAGGATACTTGATTCGGTGCAATCTTGTTGATCACTTTCAGAAATGTAGGTAGATAACCAGAAATTAAATAATAGCCAGCACCACCGCCGATAACAATGAGCAAGTTGAGTAATAAAGTTGGTAAATATTCTCTAGAAAAGAGGTTTCGAATCGGAGATTTTGTTAATTTAGATTGCTTCGCATGCTGCTTTGCCCAGATCGGTGATTCCTCCAATGAATTAAAGACAAAATATCCGAGTACGGAAGCCAGAACTCCAACGAAGAACATAAAGCGCC
>JAKADF010000417.1 GCA_021820805.1 Bacillota bacterium | reverse complement strand
AACCCAATGGCTTCCTAGCTCATCCTGAATCATCCTCTCTGCTATATACGTCCTTCCTACCTTGTCGTGCATGCGGCAATCTCCACTTAAAGAAGATGGATAAGAGACGAAGCACGAAAATGATGAGAATTAGCATGTATATTTGCCAATCACTACCGGAATTAATCCATCGGAAGCCAACGACTCCACCTGCCAAAAGAGCCCAGATCGCATAAGTGTCAGCTCGAAGTACAATCGGCTTTCGTTGGGCCAAGACATCACGAAGTACCCCCCCACCAATCCCCGTCATCACTGCAGCGACCATAACAGTTTCAAGGGGGGCATGGATCCGTTCCGCGTAGAGCGCTCCCTGTACAGCAAATGTCGACAATCCCATTGCATCCAATATTAATATTGGCTTGATCCCATACTTAATCATGCTTACCGGCGCTACAATGGCAAAAAACATTGCAACGAAGGCAGCCGTGAAGGAAGCGTTCTGATGCCAGACCATTGCAATCGGCAGACCAACAATTAAATTTCGAATCATACCTCCAGCAAAAGCAGTCATGAAGCCAAGTACCAAGATTCCGAATACGTCGTACTCCTCCTCTATAGCCACTAGAGCACCACTTAAAGCGAAAGCGACACTTCCGACAAGACTTAGAACAGTTAAGACCAAATTCAAGCCACCTCCTTGAATTGCGTTGTCCTATGACAACGGCCGTTCCAGAAACAGGAACGGCCGATTTACGCACAAATTCCTAAAGCCTTATCATTCGTGGCCTATAGCCCCGTATTTCCTCCCGAAATCTTTCTTTCGATGCTAGCGAGAGTATCTGTATTTTTTAGTTAGTTGCAACTGGAAATATCCACATATAAACAATCTGAATAATCAAACTAATCTATAGTATCCACATACGACATATCCAACAGATTTAGCGGCCACAATCAATGCATCCTCATCAATATCGAATTTTGGATTATGGTTGAAATATGGTTTTTCGATTCCCTTAGGCGTACAACCAACATAGAAATAACACCCAGGGATTTTCTCCAAATAATAGGCAAAATCATCCGATGGTGACATCTGTGGGTATTCCACGACTTTCTTAATGTCCGGGTCATTGGCAGTTTCGAGTATTGTTTTCACCATTACGGTCATGTCTGGATTGTTATAAAGTGGTGGATAATCAGATGTGTAGGTTAACTCGCATTGTACACCAAACTCCGCTTCAATTCCGTTGGCAATCCGGCGCACTTCCTCTTCGATCAGTGTCTTCGTTTCTACCGTCATATAGCGGATATCTCCTTCGAGTTGTACACGGTCCTTAATGACGTTAAATGTGCCTTTTCCGTCAAATGAGCCAATCGTAATAACCCCCATATCAAGCGGGTTTAAACGACGACTGACGATGGTTTGCACAGCTGTAACAAATTGCGAACCAGCAACAATCGCATCGTTCGCCAGATGTGGGGAAGACCCGTGGCCGCCAACGCCTTGGATAACGAGTTTAAAATATGACCTTCCCGCAAACGAATAACCGCTGTGGTAACCAACATTGCCTGCCGGTGCCATCGGCAATAAATGAAGCCCGAAAATATTCTCTACATCATCAAGGACGCCAGAATCGATAATGCTTTTCGCCCCTCCTGGAGGTACCTCCTCAGCGTGTTGATGAACAATTTTGATGGTACCCGGAATCTCGTCTTTTAATTGGATAAGACAGTCAGCCAGAACCATTAAATAAGCCGTGTGCCCATCATGACCGCAAGCGTGCATGACGCCTTCATTCGTTGAAGCAAAAGGGAGACCTGTTTCTTCCTGAATGGGCAGAGCATCAAAGTCAGCCCGAAGCGCAATCGTTTTTCCTGGCTTTCCGCCTTTGATGGTGATAATGACTCCATGGCCATTTCCAACATCAGACTGAACTTCAACGTCTTTGTTCTTATAGAAATCCAAAATATACTGCGCTGTCTTTTCTTCCTTAAACGAGAGCTCCGGATTTGCATGCAAATAACGGCGAATCTGTACCATTTCGTTTTTGCGTTCTTCCAACAGTCCCATTAGTTTCTTTAACATAGATATTGTCCTCCTAACCCAGACTTCAAATTCTTATGATTGTGCTACAACTGGTGTCGATGACGATGGACGACTTTCTCGTTTCTTTCCAGCATATCCTGGAACCATGGCTATGATGGAGAGCAAGGAAAGAACTCCGAAGATAACGTTCGTAATAATTCCTCCTGTTGCAGCAGCATTAATATGCCCGGACGGAAACGCAGCGTACACAGCTGTTGAAATTGCTACACCAAAGGAACCACCAAGGCCACTTGCCATTTTATAGAGTCCGGCTGCTTCGCCGACCTTATTGTCAGGTGCGTTGGAGACAGCTGTGTCGGTGGAAGGTGTCGCATAAATACCAAGGCCGAGGCCAAATAGAGCAAATCCGATGAAGACTACGACAGTATAAATTGCGCCTGATAAAAAGGTTAGGCCCATAAGTGCTACCCCAACTGTTGTAATACCCGCACCCCAAATCATCGGTGACTTTGCGCCTGCTCTTTGGAGAATTTTTTCACCAACCCGGATCATAGCCAGAACAGCCACTAAATAGCCAAGAGACAACATTCCTGACTGAAACGCGCTAAAACCTCTACCAACCTGAACATACGTGTTTGCGACCACAAGCGTCCCAGCGATGGCATTTAATAGAAAGTTGGAGACTGTTGCTCCCGCATATGGTTTGTTCTTAAACAAGGAGAAATCAATAAGCGCGTGTGTTTTATGATTTTCCACTGTAACGAAAACATATAGCCCAACCAGTGTAATAACAGCCAGTCCTAAAGTTAATGGGCTCGTCCAACCAAAATCTTTCCCACGAGTGATGACAAGATTCAAGGCAAGCATAGTAATCGCAAACACGACTAAACCACCAAGGTCAAATTCGAATCCAGATGATTCTTGTCCTTTACTCTCTGGGGAATCCTTAATTAACCACATTGCAAGAAGGGCAAAAACAATCGAAAAGATGAAAATCCATCTCCAGCCCATGTAAGTGGCAATAAAGCCACCTGCAAACGAGCATACACCGGATCCACCCCAAGACCCGATCGACCAAAAACTTAGGGCTCGCTGGCGATCTGCTCCGTCATAATACGCTTTAACTAGGCCAATGGTTGCCGGCATGATGCAAGCCGCTGAAAGGCCTTGAATTACGCGGCCCACAATTAACAGTACAGAACCCGTAGCAAGCACAAGACAAAGAGAACCGATGGCACTTAAAATCAAACCTAAGTAAGTGATCTTTTTACGTCCTACTTTATCAGCGATGCCTCCGGCAGCTACAATGAACATCCCAGAAAATAAGGCCGTCAGACTGATAGCTACATTCAAAGATCCTAACGAAATTCCCAATCCCTTTTGTACTGCAGGAACGACGTTAACCATTGCCTGTGCAAACAGCCAAAACGTGATAACGCCGAACACAATACCTGTAAGCAACTTGTTAGTGCCCTTATAGCTTGCTTCCATGGTGATCCTCCTATGAATGTAATCTGCTGACCGTTCGACAGCGTGTGAATGCATTGAATGTAAACCTTCTGGCTTTAAAATCTACGCTGTGGCGGCTGACGTTTTTGTTCGCAATATTATTGTAGAAAAATGGCCGGATTCAGGTCAGTCAATAATTGTGTTGTTTGACGTGCATCCCGGGCATTTTTTTACCTGGTTTTGCAAACAGCAAAAAACAAACGTCATATTTTGTTTTCGAGATATAAAG
>JAKADF010000416.1 GCA_021820805.1 Bacillota bacterium | reverse complement strand
CTGCTATAGAAGCTGCATTTTTAAATATTTACTATTAATAGATAAAGATTTTGTTTTAATATATAGAAAAAGTGGACTTCGGAGGAATGAGCGTGTTTAGTTATGGCCCCTTAGTTGCAACCTTGCACCGGAAACACATGGTGAAGACTGATCTTAAGCTGGCTATTGGTATTTCATCTGCAACGTTAGCCAAAATTGGAAGGGACGAATATGTTTCGATGGAGGTTTTGGATAAGATATGTAGCTATTTGCAGTGCGGAGTAGCAGATGTAATTGAACACATCAAAGACGACTCCATAGATTCTGGAGTCGTCGAGTGATGAATCATTATGGAAAGAGTGGGAACATTGGATAAGTTAGTAAAGACTACTTTTACATGCTAGTGAGGTGTGCGCATACCAGGTCTTCGTTTCTTTGGCGTTTTAGGGCTTTTGATGCTTGACGACAAAACTTTTGGAAAACACGATGATAGGAGATCATCTTCTAGCTTCAATTCACGCTGGAGGTGTTCTTCCCAGTCCTTGGCTTCATTAAGTAACTTGATGCAAGTTGACGAGTCTAATTCAGTCTGTCTCAGGTTTTTAAGCGTTACCGTGGTCTCCCCTTCGTTCAAGGAGCGATAAAGAGCATGGGACAACCAATTGTGAAGTATCCCAACACATCCAATGGAATGAGCATACAAATAGTCAAAGTGCGCCATAAAATCCGGCATAGTCTGAACCGGTACCCTACGTTGCAATTCCATTAAGATGTTCCGAAAGACCTTTAAATCTTGAATCTCGTTATTGTACCTGGAGAAGTTGATTCCAGTAGATTGATATCTAATTTGACCACTTAATTCACTAACCTTGAGAAGCTCATACGTTCCGGCCATTATAATGACAATATCCAGTTCAATTAAGTTGCCAAGATGATCCAGTTGCCTGGACGCCCACTCTCTTGAAGCACCTGGAATTATATTCTGTGCATCGTCAATAATCAAAACCTTTGTTTTTTGTTCCTCGAGTGCTCCATACGTTTCGTATCTTAGTTCGTCTGTTCTATGCCTTTTCGGCAGATCATCAGATAATGGCCGATCAAGTTTTTTGAGAATGCTAAGGTAAAGGTTGCTCCAATCGTGGAATGAATCTGCACCAACGCGAACGACAGGTACGACATTTGGATCGTCTTGCATCTGCTTTGAAAAATACTTCGCCAAATAGCGTTCGAAAGTATTGAGAAGTAGTGTTTTCCTACACCGCTGGGGCCTACTACGTAAATGTTCTCTGTTGTAAAAGGCTCCGTAGCCCAACTCTTCAGGGCAGTCAATGTATCAGTAAATTTCGGATGATTAATTTTGTTTTGCTGAAAAGCAAGCATCCTTTCTTGATTTGATTTTGTCAGCAAAGACTGGTCGAATATTGGCGTTATATCGGCCATGGGAAACTCTTTGTGTTGGTCCGAAGCTTCCACTTTATTCTCCTCCATTTCGCAGTTTATTGTCACAGTTTCAGAATCTTGATGATTAAAAGTGTATCACCGTAGTTTCGTAACTACATGACGACAAATTTTCTTTAAAATGATTTTTGTCAATTAAATACTTTAAAAAATTCGTTTTTCACCTTTTTTGCCTGTATAGGATTTAAGTTTAAATACCACTGTATTTTCGCTAAACTATTAATGTTTCCACCTTAAAATAGCTTAGATTTTAGACATTTGAGTGATAGTGCAAATCAACGTCTGGTTAAGATGCCAAGATATCACTAGCAATAGAATAAGATTTACAAAATTGAATCTACATATGGATATTATGCATCTACAAGGAGTTATATAAACATGGTTAAGATTCATTTGTCTCGGCTTCTTGGTGAGAAGAGAATGTCGCAAAGAAGGTTGGCCGAAGCAACGGGGCTTCGACCGAATACAATCAACGAGCTTTACAACGAACGCGCGAAAAGAATTGATTTCACAACTATCGAGCGTCTATGCCGTGCGCTAGATTGCCAAGTGAGTGATTTGTTCGAATATATTCCCCAATGAAAAGATGAGAATTAAGTGGGCAAGCCACCTCAATAGGTTGACTCTCCAATGTGAAAACTTTCGTTATAAATAGTTGACAAAGTTCAATTTCTGTATTATATCTATTAATAGATATATAATAACAGCTAATAGATATGGAGGAGAAACCTTTGTCAACTAATGAATTGAAACAGTACACTGGTCTGGATCCAATTATGCGAAAGATTGCAAATCGAGAATATGATAACCGGGAAAGAGGTGTATCAGATACATTAGCTAGCGATATAGATTACTCCATTCAATATGTGCTTCAGGAGTTGGATCTCTATCTGGAAATGTTGCCGAAAGAAGAGGTAGATCAAGCTAGACAGTGGCTGGATGGGGTGGCCCGTAAACTGGTTCGAGAATTGCATCGTTCCGGCTATGCTTGGGGGTTTTTTGACGGAATGCATTATGCATTTGGAATGTAGCAGTTGGCTGTAATTGTAGAACAATGCCATTCGGAAAATAGAGATAAGTAATCGTGCCAAACTGCAGGTTTTTTGCAGGCAGTATGTACTCCGAGCATCATCCGGTTTGTTGATGCATGAAAATTCGATATCATCGTTTGATGGGAAGTGGTAAGGCCCTTTTGGGACAATGGAATGGCAGATGTGGGACGCAGGGAACTGGGAAAAGTTTTACGTAATTGTCGGTGGAAGCGGACGATATTAATGATGTGATATGAGATATCGTTGTATTGCTGTAGTACTCACTAAATATGGGGCATTTTCGAAAATTTGGTCTTAGATAAGTTCATAGATTCAACCATAAGAGTGTGAAGTTTGTCAGTTGGAAGATGTGGTGGACTAGGGAAGGCTTTTTTAGTGGGGGGTAGGCGTGGTCAAAATCGCTAATGTAAATGTTATTCAAGGCCTCAATGGTTGGTTACTTCTTGATTTTGACAACGGTGAACGTAAAATAGTGGATTTAAGACCAATAATGAAGGGTGTTCTCGAACCACTACGTGAAAATGAATTTTTTGAACAGGTGAGTATCGATCCTGAATTGGGAACTGTCACGTGGCCAGGCGAATTAGATTTAGATCCTGACAACTTGTACAAGCAAGGGATTGATGTTGAGGGCTTTGACATAAAAGAGTAATTTGAGAATTCGATTTCTTGTTTTATGGATATGTACGGTGATGTTTCTAAAAGATTGAGTAAATGATAAGAAACACGATAGCGATAAGGCATGGTTTATAGCCATTGCGTGTGTGATGCGTTCAGTCAGACACCTTTTGTCCACAAGTGAGCACTTTCGAATTTGAGTAAGAAACATCGTTGACAATCATTCCACGGGAATAAACGGAAATGATTGAATTGTATCTTTCCTGGATCTTGCAAAGTCTTGACTCGATGAAATCTGGGATGCATGCGATGCACGTACTTTCAGGTACTTCGGTATGGTGGACGAAATTCGTTTATCCGGTGGGGTAGAATGCTTATGATCCAACACAGATACCAAACGTAAGCAATTTGTTTGCAAAAGGTAACGCTTGGCGAACTGTATTTGTTTAAATGTGGGCACGGCTGATTTTGCGGATCTAAGATGAGTCCGCAATCAGTTTGCAATGATCAATAGAGAATAGTCTGGTAGAGGGTCAATTAGTTTGTAACGTTTTGTGCAATAGCGTTGCCCTGGTTTTCGGATCCAGCCATTAATGCCAATACCATCAACCTTCTTTACTCCTCCTAGTTTCGTACCTTTACTACAGTACTTTTGGCC
>JAKADF010000415.1 GCA_021820805.1 Bacillota bacterium | reverse complement strand
AGGACCCAGATACGGTGCATAGCGCGGTAGATGGGGATACCCTGGCTACGGAGCTTGGTACGGTGGCTGGTGGTGGTGGTGGTTAGCTTTTGCATGGATTTTCTGGCTAGCATTTCTTTGGTAGTTCCAGAAGATTTTTGACCGGAAGGATTAATTGTCAAACCAAATGAGGCAATTTGTGCCTCATTTTTTTTATATTAAAAGGGGCTAAGGTGGCACTTAACGATTCCCAAGTTCCGGCGTTCCCCTGTAAGGTAGTGGTAATTGGATGTTCGAGGCATAAATAAAATATCGAGGGATGGAGTAACAATATGTAGCTCAGTAAGTATACAAAACTGCCATAAGTTCTATCAATGTTCAAATGAAAAATCCTGCTATGATTTGAATAATGCCAGCCACACCGGTAAGAATTGCTGCCCATGCCACAAACAAAATAGCACTTCTAGCGACGGTTGTTTCCATGATACCTCATCTTTTGCCCTCGTCAGAGCTATTTAGAGAACCCCCCCGGAGATTTACGTATATTTTCATCTGTTTAATAGAAGAGGGAAAGTGTAGTGAGATATTGAAAAGTTCTTTGCCTATGGAAAATGAAGTGTTGGAGGTAGCCAATGGGTTTTATAAAACAACCATTAGACGAGTTTCTAGGATTTCAGTATTCAAGAGTCAGTCCAATGAGCGTCAAAATTTGTTTGCCATTAAATCCCCTGCACTTTAATAGTGTAGGTGTTGTTCATGGAGGAGTTATTTCGACCCTTGTTGATGTAGCGATGTCTAATTTGGTAGATGCGAATAATGGTGTCCAAACAGCTGTGACGATTGATCTGCACACGACTTTTCTCAAAGGGGCAAAAGGTGAAGCACTTACAGCAAAAGCAAATATTGTGAAACAAGGGCGAACTTTAATGTACGCAGACTGCCAGGTGTTTAACGATGAAAATGAAATCGTCGCAAGGTCAACAGGTACTTTTTTCATGAGGCAGCAGTAAATCGCGTCTTAGGTAAACTGAATTCAAGAGATCGCATCGCTTGTGAGCGAGCTATGAGTTTTTTGGATATGCGCGTTCCCTCATCGGTTATGTCGCAGAGTGTCCGTACTTTACCAGGCAATCGAGCTCAATATTTTGCAATTGCAAATCCGGCGCTAGGGTAAGCTTGTGAGTATAACCCTGGGGAAAAATTATCACATTGTTATTCTGCAGCCCGAACCTATTTTTGCGTTTGGCATAGTATTTACTGACCAGACAGGCACTTGCGAACAAATAGTTTGTGCAGAGAGCAGGGAATACATGCGCAACGCAAGGAGGTATTATTCGTGCTGCAACCAGGCGACATTATCTTTGTTCGTGGAAGTATAATGCATCCTTTGTATGATGCTATCATGCTTGGTGAGGAAATTCTTGATAAACAGCCTTTTATATCTAATTATGTTCATGTTGCTGTTTATATGGGCGGAGATACCATTGCAGAAGCGAAGGATTTTCGAAAGTCAGGGTTTGGGCCCCTTAGTCAGTATGCAGGGAATTACGATATTGGGCACATTCAAATGACAACCGACCAGCGACAACGATTTCTATCAGGACTCTTAAAAGAAAACGGTTTACCTTACGATTGGTTGGGTATCTTTTGGTTGATTGTAAAAATCGTCACTGGTTATGATCGAAAATACCAGGAGCACAAAGTTAGGTATTGCAGTAAGTATGTCGGGTGGGCACTTGCCAAAGTTGGGATTGTCGTAAATGATCGTACCCCAGAAGATTTAGCTCTCGATCCGCTGGTAACAATTGAAAAAAGGAAATAGCACAGGAAATTTGAACATCATGGTGAAATAAGTTTGTGTTAAGAGTATGAAAGGTGAAGATTGGATTGAACGGACATCATAAAGCGTTTGGCGTTGTTACGAGTGACTTGCAAGTCGCATCACAGTTTGAATTGGTTTTCTGGGAGACGAAAGATGTAAATGGGGTTTGGCATCAACCTTTACCAAATCATATTCCTATGGTATGCAGCTTTGCAGATAATCGTTTGGCAAAGGCACACCCTGAATGGATCCAACACGGAGCAGATGGCCAATTGGCAACTCGAAACAACAAATTTTTTAACTATGAATGGTTATGTCCTAGTGAACCATTGGTTCGAGAATTAGCATTCAAATGGATACGCAATGCTTGTTCAAGTTGTGCATCACGGCACGTTAGGCTAGACAATGTTTGTTTTGCAAGAGAAGGCTACTGTAATTGCATAAGGTGTAAAAGTCAATGTTCAGTTGCCGGAATTCCTGTAACACAATACCGAGAAAAAATAATCACAGACTTCGTGGTTGATTGCCGAAAATTAATTGATGGGAAACTTTATTTAACAGTTTACCCAGACCCCTATCCGGGTCATCTACTTAATCGGTTCGGCATGCAGGTTTCGCAGCTAAAACAAATTGTGGATGGATTTATCGTTCCAATTTTTGATACTGCTTATGGGACGACGTATTGGTTGGAAACAATCGCAAAAGGGTTCCAGGATTTGTTTGGAGATCACACATGGTACATAGAACTTTATGGAGAAGGAATTGAACAATCCCGTTTGCTGAAGGCGGCACAGGTTGCCCATGAGTATGCTAAAGGCGTTTTGATTGCTTATGCCACTGACATAGACATGGTGAAAAGCATTGAGAGAGAATTGGCTGTCACGTAATAAATGATGTAAGTTTACTCATTAGCAACGATAGTAAAGGTAAATAAAATACTTAATAGTGTGTGTGCAGAAAAAATAAAAGAAGCCCTTTAGGCTCCTTTTATTTTAGAGTTGTGCCTTCTTCGAGCTGGCTCACTTGAACTTCATATCTTTCATTAGGGTTTTTCAAGTGGTAGACGTGAGCTGTTTCTGATTGATCGTTTACGCTTTGAATGTAGACTTGTGTTCCATTGTGAGAAACATGTGCCATAACAGGTGATTCAGAGATTTCTTTTGCACGTTTAGTTTCCAAATTCAAACCTCCTAAAATGATTACGCTGTAAATATCTACAAACTGCTCAAGACTTATGCATCCTTTTTTTAACAATGAATTAATAAAACAACTGTAAGAGGTTTTTTGTGTGTCGGAGAAACCATATGTCTCTGGAAGCAGGAAAATAGACGCCAGTCACCTATGAGCGAAAACATGGTTACAAATAATGTAGCATATCCCGCAATAGGTGACTTATCCTACTACGATTTCACGTAAGCCTACGTCTGAACTGGGAACTGAAATGTTTGCAATAACATTTAATGATGGAAGACTTCGAACTTCAACCCGGTCTATGGAAGTATCAACCATATACAGTTGATTCCGCCAAATAGCAATGCCTGCAGGCATTCTTCCAAACTTTTGTTTTGTAAAGTCAATCTTTCGTACCACTTTATTTAGTTGAGTAGATATCGCTACCAAAGCATCGATAAATTCCGTTACATATACACGTTTCCCATTTGGCGATACCGCTACACCGAATGGGGTGGAGGGTCCAACTGGAATTTTTCTGATTTCTGTAAGTGTGGAGGTATTTATTACAGAGACATTGTTAGAAACATTTGTAACGTATGCCCGCGTCCCATTAGGTGTAAAAGCAACTTTTCTTGGCTGCTCTCCAACCGGAACGGTTGCCGCCACTGTTTTTGACAGAGTTCGATAGACTATCACGTTATCGGAACCGTTGTTTACGATGTAAACGAACCTTCCATCTGGTGAAACTGCAATTCCTAACGGAGATTGGCCCACGGGCAACGTATGGATAA